>WTGA01000158.1 GCA_011523765.1 Gammaproteobacteria bacterium | reverse complement strand
GGCCGGCACACCGGGGCTCAAGAAGACATTGAGCCGGGCCGGGGCCAGTTTCTGGGGTCGCAATGAGCTGTTTCCCATTGGACGACTGTCTTTGGAGGAATCGAAGGAGGCACTGCTCAGGCCGTTGCAGGCGTACGACATCTCCTTTGCCCCCGGGGTCGTGGAGGACATGGTGCGCCGGGCGGAGCGGTATCCCTTCTTTCTGCAGTTGTGGGGGGAGGCGCTGTGCACACAGCTTCGGCCCGGCGAGGTCATTGAGGCCGGACAGGTCGAGGCGGTGGGATCGTCCGTGAACCGGAAAAGGAACCGGATGTACGCGGACCGCTACAATGAGTTGCGGTTTGCGGGATATCTGGAGATTGCCCGGCACCTGGTTCCCCGGTTTCAGGAAAAGGGACCGGTGATTCACGAGGACCTTTTGTGGGAGGATGTGGCAGCGTATTGCCGCCGGGACGGGCAGGACGGAGGAGAGGCCCTGCAGGGCCTGGAAGCCCTGGGCTATGTCTGGCAGGCCGACGGTGACACCCCGGCCTACGAAGCCGGGATTCCGAGCCTGATGGATTATGTTGCCGGGACCGGGAGAGGACGCACGCTGGGCCGGGGGAGAGGAGACTGATCCCCCGTGCGGGGAGTCAGCCGGCCCGGACAAGGGAAGGGGAGTCGGTCTGTCCGGTTTCCGCATGCTGTCATTGTGTCTTGCGGGCCCGCAGCGGTTTCTGCTGGAATCCTGAATACACGGCTCCGGACGCTGGGGGACGGCCTCTTTAACAGAAACCGGGGGGAAAGCCGGGGAAAACCCGGATACTGGCGGCCGGTCCCAGGATTGGCTGCAAGCGCGCTGGGCTGTGGCTGGGCTGTGTGGCTGGGCTGTGTGTGGCTGGGCTGTGTGTGGCTGGGCTGTTGAGCACCCTATTGGAAACTGATATCATGGAATGACACATTATTGTTTACGGTATTTGTGGAGGAAATCATGAAAAGCAAATCGATAATCACAGCGTCCGTCTGTACGCTGACCCTGTTGGCCGGGGCAACGTTCATTTCCCTGGAGGCGAACAGCGCTTCCGTCAAAAAGTTCGGTGCACCCACCGAAGGCATGAGCACCGAGGAATACCAGGCCCTGGTTTTCCTGGACCCGCAAAACACGACACGCATGGATTGGGATGCGGTACAAGGCATGGACGGGAATTTCCTGATTGACAATCAGGGAGAACCCACGGTTTCTGTGGTGGACTATGAAAAAGGCGTCACGTCAAGAAAAATTGATATGGGCGAAACCGGGAACCATCACCTCTGGGTGATTCCGGGTGCACGGTATGTCTGGTCTTCGCAGCGTTACGAATCCGACCAGTTCTGGACAATCGACCTGACTACCCAGGAAGTCGTTGACAAATTCAGCGTCAGCATGAATGGCACGAATGTGATTGCACCCCTGCACGTGGGATTTGCCTATACCCAGCCGCTGGCAGTCGTGGGAAACATACTGGACAAGGAGCATGGTTACCTGACCTTTCTCAGCACCGTGACCCGCCGGCCGATCGAAACGATCGAGCTGAGCTGTCATGGTGCACGGGATGCCATGTTCAACCTGGACGACTCGTTGATTTTCAGCACCTGCCAGCAGGAGCCCAAGGGTGTGTCGATCATTGATGTGGCGACCCGCAAGGAAATCAAGATGGTCCCGGTTTCCGGAAGCCGCGCCGGAGCCATGACGGCGGATGGCAAATATTTCATGGCCGCAGCCAAGGGTGCCATCGTCGTCTTCGACGCCAATACCGGTGATCTGATCAAGTCCATCGAGGTCCCGGGCGGCGGCGGTAACATCACCTGCCTGTCAGACAGTTCCAAGTGTTATGGCGGGCTGCGCAAGGCAGAAGCGGTGGCAGTGATTGACATGAACACACTGGAACTGACCAAAGTCATCGAAACCGGTCCGGATGCGAATCGGCTGTACATCAATCCCGCAAACCCGCGCTATGGCCTGTTTGCCAATGAAGGCGGGAAATCGGATATTGTCACGGTCATCGATACCCAGGAAGACGTCGCGGTGAAAGATATTATCACAGGTCTTGGGCCCCATAATATCGCTTTCAATCCCGAGGGAACCCGTGCGGCCGTGACCACCAAGAAAGAAACGGTGGCCTCATTGATCGATACCTCGTCCGCAGACCCCATGGAATGGGATATCATTACGACAGAGCTGTCTGCCGGGATACAAAACAATGGCGTTCGCTGGGTTCCGAGTCCCGAAGCGTTGAAGGCGGTTTTATAACTCCAGGAACCCCTTCCTTTGCATTAACCCGATAGCGACCCGAACAAGGCGCCAGGCTTTTTTGGCCTGCGCGCCGGTCGCTCGATCCGGAGAAGAAAGCTATGACTGATTTGACAACCCGACGTGATTTTCTGCGTTATGCCATGGTGGGGGGCCTGATGGTGCCGATCACCGGGGTGAGCCTGATTGACCGGGCTTACGCAAAAGCATTTAACTTCATCACCGACCCGGAAAATCCGAATGAACTGGAAAAAATGCATATGGCGAAGGTGACGCTGCCTCCCGTGGTGGAAGACGGCAGCCAGGCTCCCATTCAGGTGGAAATGAATCATCATCCCATGGATGACGACCACTATATCAAGAGCATCCAGCTGGTCAGCTTCAATGATCCGGTGCAGACCAAGGGAACCTTCTATCTGTCTCCGGCCAACGGAGAGGCCTTTCTCAGCACACAGATACGTCTGAATGGCGGAGAAAGCGAGGTCTGGGTCATATCGGAGTGCAACCAGCACGGCAGGTGGGCCACCAGCCGATATACCAAGGTCGCGGCAGGGGGATGCTGAACAGCCGGTGGCTACCCTATTGGCTGGTATTTTGCGTTTGTCTGCCGACATCCGCGCTGGCCGCCAGTGGAGAGGTGCGTATCATCAGCACCAACGACATCCACGGCTATATGCATCCCGTCCATTATCGTTATCTTGACCAGCTCCGGCCCTGGGGCATCCAGTCCACGGAAGGAGATTACGTCGCGAAGGCCCGGTATGAAGGCAAGGTAGGCGGGATGGCGCATGTGGCAACCACGATCCACCGTCTTCGTTCTGAAGTCTCCGGAAAAGCACTGGTGCTGGATGGCGGGGATACCTGGCACGGCTCAGGGGTATCCCTCTTCGACAGGGGAGTATCGATGGTAAAAATAATGAATACCATCGGTTACGATGTCATGGCTCCGGGAAACTGGGAGTACATCTACCCCAAAGAGCACTTGCTGGAACTGATCGGGCAGGCCGAATTTCCGGTTCTGGCCTACAACCTGGTCGACAAGGATTGGGGAGACCCTGTACTGGAACAGTATATTATCCGCCAGGTCGGGGAGATCAAAATCGCCATTATTGGCATGACCTATCCCTGGACGGCGATCACTTCGACGGCCACGGGGGCCGCCCAGTGGTGGGACTTCGGCATCCGGGAAGCGGAAGCCGAAGAACTGGTTGAGCAAATACAAAACGATGAAAACCCGGACCTGGTTGTGCTCATTTCACATGCCGGCTACGGGATGGACCAGAAACTTGCCCAAAGGATTGACGGTATTGACGTGATCGTCAGCGCACACACCCACAACCCGGTATTCGAGCCGGTCGTCTACAATGACACGATTGTGTATGAGGGGGGTGCTCACGGTGAATTCGTAGCCAGCCTCGATCTGGATATCCAGGACGGAAAAATCACCGGCTATCGTTACCAGCTGGTCAAGGTCCAGCAGGACCATGTTCCAGCCGACCCGGAAGTTGCCAGGCTGATTGACGAGGCGTATCAGCCTCATGCGGAACGCCTGAACGAGGTGGTTGGCGAGGCAAAGGGGATGTTCTACCGCAGGGATTACTGGCAAAGCACGATGGGCAACCTGGTTACTGACGCTTTACGGGATATCGAGGGCACCGATATCAGCTTTTTCCCGGCCTGGCGTTACGGGGCAACGCTGATGCC
This sequence comes from Gammaproteobacteria bacterium, assembly GCA_011523765.1. Classification (GTDB taxonomy): domain Bacteria; phylum Pseudomonadota; class Gammaproteobacteria; order Arenicellales; family Poriferihabitantaceae; genus WTGA01. The sequence goes on along the minus strand of WTGA01000158.1, from coordinate 8,225 downwards.
CGGGGAAATTACCGCTGAGGACATTTACAACATCGTCCCGACCGATCGGCATATTTTTACGTACACCATGCCGGGCAAGGAAATCAGGAACCTGCTTGAGAACATACTCGACGGGGTGGTTGACCAGGACCCGTTTTCGCGGGTCGGTGGCGACATGGTCCGGTTTTCCGGACTGAAAATCGTATACGATGCCTCCGGGAAGAGGGGAGAACGGGTGGTTTCCATCCGGACTGCAGACGACCAGCCGTTTTCCATGGAAAAAGAATATTCTGTTGCATCGGCCCATACCCGGTTTCAGCACAACCCCATGTTTGCTGCCCGTGAAATTGTCGATACCGGAAAAGTGTTTGTCGAGGCACTGATCAGCCATATCCGCGCCCATTCTCCCATTTCACCCGGCCTGGATAACCGGATCGTCGCACGTGGTTCCGAAGGGGCTGCAGGGGTCCCGGCGTCCACAACTAACCAATGATTGTATCAACCACAGGAATATACCCATGGCAGATAAAATAAAACCTCCAAGAATGCGACTTGGAAGGAACATCAAGCAAGACGAAGTGATCAAGGTCAAGGTCCGGTTCGAGCACCCTTCGTTTACCGGACTGGGCCAGGTCGACACCGAGACCAGCCCGGCGTTCAATCGTGCCGTACCCGTGTCATTCATCCGAAACATGCTGGTCTATTACGGAGAAGACCTGATCAGCCGGTTCAGTATGACTTCAGCAATCGCGGACAGTCCGCTATTCACCTTCAAGATCAAAGCGACCAAGGAAGCACCGTTGAAAGTGGTGTTTGTCGGCAATGCAGGTGAGCGCTGGGAAACCGTCAAAGACATCAAGATTTCTTGATTTCATATTCAGCAGATGGAATCGTCTGTCTCGTTGCCAACCGTTATTCGGGTCAAGCCATGAAAAGAGCTTTTTTTTCCTCAGTGGTCGCAGCACTAGTGACTTTTTATACCACTGCAAATGCCCAGGCAGCAGTGGAAATGTTCGAAATCGAAGGACTGATTTCTCCCGCAAGCTCCAAAACACTGATTTCCGAGCTGGAAGCGCAGCTTGGGGTCAGTGTGACCGATCTCAATCTGAAAAATACCGATTCCGGCTGGCCGGTTCTTACCGTCGAGTTTGATTCAGGCAAGGTTGTGCCGGAGGATATAGAAAAGGCGATTGGGGCAATCGAAGACCCGGCCGGGCATAAATACCGGGTGCATTCGGGTCCTTCCCACTCGAATACGGACTATACCGAAGAGGAAATTGCGGCGATCGCCGCATTGGGCCCGGGTCTCCCGGATATTGTACCGGTATCCAATCCCGTGGCCGCTACCGAAGAGTCGATCATGAACGGCAAGGCCCTGTACGACAAGAACTGTACGACCTGCCACGGCTTGAGCGGCAATGGCTACGGCCCGGCCGCCCATGGAATCATGACCTTTCCCCGCCAGCTCTGGGTCTGGAACAATGCCCCGGCATCCGCGGATGCGTACCTGTACTGGTTCATCACCAACGGGCGCAATGAAATGCCTCCGTGGGGTGTGATTCTGTCGGAAAACGAGCGCTGGGACCTGATTAACTATATCAAGACGTTGACGAAGCCCGAATAGACGGCAGGGCAGCACCACTGTGGAGATCACCCGGGATATTGCCAGCGCCAGGTACCACACGGAAGATTTTGAGATTCTGCTGGAGGACCTGATCACCGAAATCGAGACCCGGAACTATCGGGTCACCCGGATCAACCACATTGACAATATCCATGACCGGCGCGAGGCGGGAATCAATGTGACGATCGGGTTCAAGCACTACAAGATTGTGGAGTTCTGCAATCTGAACAGCTGCAGTGAACTGATATCTGCCGATTTGTCGTCCGGTGTCTTTATGCCGGTAAAATTTGTGGTGTACCAGGAAGATGAGGAGGACCTGGTCACCATTGCCTTTTTGAAACCCACCGCATTTGCTGCCCTGTATCATTCGGAATCATTGACCCGGGTCGCGACAGACCTGGAAAAGGACATGACGGAGATACTCGATGAAATGGGTTACTAGCCTGGTTGTCGTGGTGGGAATGGGGGTATGCACCCCCGCTTTGTCCGGGCACAACCTTCAGGTCGGGGTTGTAGCCGAATCCGGTGACCCGGCCTTCACACTTCAATCCTTCGACGGTCCGGTCACCCTGGAGCAGTTTCAAGGCAAGTTCCTGCTGATGTTTTTCGGATTTACTTCCTGCCCGGATATCTGCCCGGTGACCCTTGCCAGGTTGTCAAAGTCTTTTTCCCGGTTGTCCGAGGGGGAACTTGCCCAGGTGGCCGGACTGTTCGTCAGTCTTGACCCCGGACACGATACGCCCGAAATCCTGATGAAGTACACCAGCTATTTTCATGAAAACATCATCGGGGCGACCGCGAGCCCCGAAGTGCTTGACCAGCTTGTCAGGCGTGTTGGCGTGACCTACCAGCGTGAAAAATCCCCGGATGCCCCCAGGGGGTATGTGATCTCCCACACTGCGGATCTTCTGATTGTGGACCGGAATGGACAACTCCTGGACCGGCGCATTCCCTCTACTGCCAGCAGCACTGAAATCTCGGAAATCATCCAGGGACTGCTCAATACCTGATCTGACCCATGAACATGGCCCGCAGCATTTTGATGGTTCTTTGTTTTCTGGTTTCAGTTTCCCCCTTGCCGGCCTACGAACACGAAGAGTCCCTGGTCAATTTCAGGGAGTACACGGAACATATCGTGTCCGATACCCGGGGGGGAGACAAACCCTACTTTTTGCTCTTCTCTGCGGAATGGTGCCACTGGTGCCACGAATTTGCAGAAAACACGCTGGTGGACGAGAAGGTGGTACATTTTTTGAATGAACACTTTGTCAATGTTTTTATTGATGTCGACATACACAACACCGCTTATGTGAAGTACCGGGCGACCGGCGTACCCTATACGGTTTTTCTCAACCCGGATGGGAGTCTCTACTACAAGTACACCGGGACCCTGTATGGCGATGATTTCCTGGACGTGATCAAGGAGGTGGCCAACGAAGCCGGGGAAGGGAAATATGCTCTGGGCATGGAATCCAGCCACGTTGGATATGATCCTCCTTCCAGCCTGGACCGGCAGGCCCTGTCCCAACTGTCCGATTCATTTGTAAAGGGCGTGCTTGAGAACTTCGATCCGAAGGAACACGGGCTGGGCAAGGGGCAAAAGGGGATCCAGCCGAACACCTTTTTGTATTTGCTTCAGCAGGCCGATGCACAGACAAAATCCGAAGCCGTGGAGTCGGTCAGCCGAACCCTGGAACGTGCCATCGAACGCATCTATGACCCGGTGGAGGGAGGGTTCTTTCGTTACGCGGAGACCCGGAGCTGGCAAATTCCACACTATGAAAAGTTTGCCGACCTGAATGCGACGACCGTCCTGCTGTTGTATCACCTGCACCAGGAAAATCAATCCGAGGTCCTGAAGCAGGCCGCCGATGCCACGTTGGACTATCTCACCTCCACTCTTTGGGATGATCAGTCAGGCACTTTCCTGAGTTTCCAGGTTGCCGATACCGGTTATTATCTTCTGTCCGAAAAATACCGGAACGCCTCTCCGGCTCCCAAGGTCATGGACAAGGTGTTTACCAGCACACTGGCGGCCACACTGCGTGACCTGATGCGGGTCGGTGCCTTGACCGAGAACCCGGCACTGCGACACAAAACAAGGAAATCAATCGATTTTCTTGCGGGAATGGTCATGAATGATGCCGGCATGAATCGCTACTATGCGCTGGAAAACCGGCAGTGGTTCGCACAAGCCGGATTGTCGGATCATGCACATGTGGCAGGCCTGTTCACAGAAGCCGCCCGGCATTATCAGGATGCACGATACCGGGCGGTTGCCGCCAAGGTCATCCGGGCCGCAATTTCGGATTATTATGACCAGGAAGAGGGGATATTTCTGGACCCTGGCGTGGAAAACAATTCCACCAATGCAGAATACCTGATGCAGATGAACGGGCTGATTGCGATGGCCATGTATACAGCAGGGGATCACGCTAACCCTGAAAGACAGGAAATGCTGGAGCGCATCATCACCTATTTTTCTCAGATTTCAGAAGTGCTGGATGAACGCCTGTGGGATGCCGTTGATTGGGATTTTACGGAAAGCTATGTCCCGTACCTGGACGTATTGGCGCACTATTCTGAGGGGAAGTAACCCGCTCCACACTATTGGGCGCAGTCCGCAAAATTCGCCTGTGCTTGCGTCCTATCTTTTTTTCAGCCTGTACTGGAAGTTCGGTCCATCCTGTGATGACTCCAGCAGTTCATTGCCGGTTTGACTGGCAAAAGCCGCAAAATCCTTCACCGACCCGGGGTCGGTGGCGACCACCCTGAGAATCTGGCCGGATTCAAGCTGGTTGAGTGCTTTTTTCGCCTTCAATATGGGCAGGGGGCAATGGAGTCCCCTTGCATCAAGCTCTTTGTCAAAATAAACCATGTCTATATTCTCCTGTTCATTTCGGTTAGCAAATACGGATTACAGAAGTTCCACGATCACCCTACAACCAGGACTGTACCGGGTCGTTTCTGCAGGCCAGTTCGACAAACCCATCGTATCCCACGGTCTTCACTCCTTGAATTAGCCGGTCCCGGCTCAAGCCTCGTGCCGCCAAATCCGGTTCGAGCACATAAATCCGATGCTCGTTGACCGCGTCCATCATCATCTCTGTCCACTCGGTTGCCGACAAAGCTGCGTATACGGCATCCTGGATCAGCAGAATGTCGCTGCCGCGTTTCGCCAGACGCAAACAGGTGCGGAGACTGTTCTTTTCAAACGGGGATTTGTTGACCGTATGCAGCATTCTGGTATTCAGTAATTGAATATGACATCCTGCCTGGCAAGGATGTCGGCAAGTTCAGTGCTGTCAACGATCCGGATCGATGGTTTCTCCTTGTAGTCATCCTCCTCATCTTCATACGTCAGTGGCATCAAATCCTCTACCGTCAGTCCCCGTTGCTCCAGGGATTCCTTTTCAACGTACAATCGGGTGACTTCATAGTCTCCCAGTGCCCGGTAGGTGGGAGAGAAGTTCTTCATTCCGGTTCCCGAGGAATCCTGTCCGGCCTTGATCTGGAAAACGCCATCGTCCACAAACGCCATGGAAACCTCCTGGTCAAATGCGGCGCCGATCAGCGCGACTTCAAGCCCTTCCTGTGCGTATATCGAACCATATGGAGCGGTACGGTTCAGGTACAGAAACTTCTTTACAGTACCCATATCAATCACCGAAAACCAGCAGACGGTCCGCCTGGATTGCGGATTCGATCAGTTGCCCAAGGCCGGATATACGAAAGTGATCCGCCAGATTGTCGGTATCCTTCCCATTCCTTTTGGCTTCATCCGGATCAACGATTCCCCTTCTTTGGGCGGCAGCAACGCAAACAACCAGATCCAGGCCAGCCTCCTGCGCCAGTTGTGACCAGCGGTCTACAATGTGGCGGTCGTCCTGGGGTGGCGTGGTCAGGCGCGTACCGTTGTTGACGCCATCATGATAAAAGAACACCCGGGGAACTTCATGTCCCGCTGTCAGTGCGGCTTTGGCAAAGTGATAGGCGGTGTCCGAAGCCTGGTGTTGATAGGGCCCTTCGTTAACGACAAGTGCGAACTTCATCTTGGTGGTTTAATTCCGGTCGGACATTCTTGTCAGACGAAGTGAAAAATCCGGCTTTCATGGAAACAGGAAGCTACAGTATGTTTTATCTATGAGTATTCAGTTTCACAGAATTCCCGGGTGTCTTCAGTCGACCGCGTTATCATGAATCCAGAGGAGCCTGTCACCCAATGGTACCATTCCCCGACCCCATCCATGCGGCAACCGCCGATAGTATAAAAGATTTTCTCCTTTCCAAACATATTGTTTGATCTCATTTTTCCAGGAACCGCATTCATTTTGTTGTCTCATCCAACATCCCGTATAATGTGAACGGAAAATGAAAGCAACCCCGTTCGTTTCGGCGGAGGATATGAATTGGAATGCTGACAAGGTGCTGTTGCAGCCCACAGACCAATGGATGAGTACGCATACACATGAAAGACACCATTCACCAATCGCGAGGATACGATGGCTGCTAACAATGCTTCGCTCGGTACCCCAGAGCAACTTCGAGACCCCAACTACGTACCGCCAATGTCCTTGGCGGTTCCACTCGGTATTCAACACGTGCTGGCGATGTTTGTCAGCAATGTCACCCCCGCAATTATCATTGCGGGGGTAGCAGGTTTCGGATTTGGTTCGAACTCGCCTGACTTCTTTCATCTGATTTACATGATTCAGATGTCCATGCTGTTTGCGGGGATTACCACTTTGTTTCAGACGATCGGTGCCGGTCCGGTCGGGGCAAGACTGCCGATCGTACAGGGGACGAGCTTTGCGTTTTTACCGATTATGATTCCACTGGTCGCAGGGAAGGGGGTCGATGCCATGGGGGTATTGATGTGCGGGATCGTGGTGGGCGGTATCTTCCACGCGTGCCTTGCCCCATTCGTCGGGAAAATCCGTTTTGCACTGCCTCCATTGGTGACCGGTCTGGTTGTCGTCATGATTGGACTTGCCCTGGTGAAAGTGGGGATCCAATATGCGGCGGGCGGCGTACCTGCCATGGGCAAACCGGAATTCGGCAGTCTGCAAAACTGGTTTGTCGCGTTGGTGGTGATCGTGACAACGATAGGATTGAAGTTTTTCGCCAGGGGTATCCTGTCCGTAGCGGCCGTTTTATTTGGGCTCGTTGTCGGGTATGCCGTCGCCTATTTCATGGGAATGGTCAATTTCGGAAACGTTGGCAGGGCCGCGTTCTTTTCTCTGCCCAACCCGTTTCACTTTGGATTCGAGTTCAGCCTCGCCGCAGTCATTGGATTTTCCATGATGGCCGTGGTCTCTGCCATCGAGACGGTTGGCGACGTGTCAGGGATCACAAAAGGGGGAGCGGGTCGGGAAGCGACCGATGACGAAATCAAGGGTGCAACGTTTGCGGACGGCCTCGGTAGCGCCGTCTCGGGGATTTTCGGTGCACTTCCCAACACGTCATTCTCACAGAATGTCGGCTTGATTGCCATGACCGGGGTAATGAGTCGCCAGGTTGTGACCATCGGGGCCATTTTCCTGATTGTTTGCGGCCTGATCCCGGTGATCGGCGCAGTGATTTCCACCATACCCATTGAAGTGCTCGGAGGTGGCGTCATTGTCATGTTCGGAATGGTGGCTTCCGCCGGCATCTCCATGCTTTCCGATGTCAATTGGAATCGGCGGAACATGGTGATTTTCGCAGTGGCATTGTCAATTGGGCTGGGATTGCAGCTGGTACCCGATGCACTCCAGCATGTGCCGCAAACCCCAAAAATCCTTTTGACTTCCGGATTGTTGCCTGCGGCTTTTATTGCCATCGTCCTGAATCTGGTTCTTCCAGAGGACCTGACATGAAATTCCCTGAACTATTCATCACTGCTACCATCCTTGCGTTGTCTGTTGTGCAGTCGGCCCACTCCCAAAGTTGCCAGACTGGATACTATTTCGACCAGTATGCACAACAGTGTTTGCTCGACGTCAATTCGACAGCATACAATCAATGGGCGGAAGAATCACGTAGGCAGTCGGAGCAACAGGCCCTGATGTTCCAACAGCAACAGCAGTTTGAGCGGCAGATACAAATTCAGGAACAGATGTTGATGATGCAACAGAACCAGTTGATGGATCAGAACGCGATAGACCCCTGCGATATGCTGACCATGGACAAGGGTTCAGCCTGGTATGGGTGTGGGCAATGAGAAAGAGGCCCGGAAAACCCGTTGGTGGCACACTGAAGTGCCAGGGACTGCCGAACGATATACGCACCGAAAAGGAAGACGGCTGACTAGGAGTTCTCACCGCGGGGCCCCGCTGCGCTGACGCGCAGGGTACATGATAAATCTTTTTATATCAACACGTTAGATTTTTGTTCCATGCAAGGCAGGTCGGACAGTGACTTGGTAGCCCAGCGCTTTTGCAACTTTAGCAACGGTAGCAAAAGTTGGGTTTCCGTCCGGCGAAAGCGCCTTATACAAACCTTCGCGGGTTAAACCGGTGTCTCTGGCTAGTTGACTCATATTTTTGGCCCGTGCTACGACACCCAAAGCATGAACGAGAAACGCAGGGTCTTCACCTCCTTCTTCGAGGCAGGCTTCCAAATAAAGCTGTATACCTTCTTC
>WTGA01000134.1 GCA_011523765.1 Gammaproteobacteria bacterium | reverse complement strand
GGCCTAGGACACCGCCCTTTCACGGCGGCAACAGGGGTTCGAATCCCCTTGGGGACGCCACCACCCGTGCGCTTCCGCGGGTTGGGTTCCCTGGCCGGGCAAGGATTCCAAGCGGGCCGTCATTGCTTCCGCAGCGCCTGGTGAAAAGGCCGGCCCTGGCCGGGACGGTGCCTGGCAACCGGCACCTTTCATTTCGAGGGCACCTTGCGGTTCGGAGTCGTATTTGATTGGGGGCGCCGTTGCGAACATCACTTGCCAGGCTGTCCGGTTCCGTGATTTTGCCGGCCGGACCCCGGGGATGGCCGGGAACCATCACGGCCCACCCTGTCCCGGGCGGCCAGGCTCCAACCATGTGGTGCAAGACCCGGCTTGAGCCGGGCGTGGCTGGGGTGGGAGGATTCGAACCTCCGAATGCCGGAATCAGAATCCGGTGCCTTAGACCACTTGGCCACACCCCAATTTGAATGAGATCAATTTACCGGTGAAAACGCCCGCGACCGGTATAGTGTATCAGGTAATTTTGGAATGAAAAAATCAAACCGGCCCCGGGACGGACATCCGGGCGGTTTCACGCCACGGGAAAACCCGCCGTAGTCGTTCCACCGGTGTGTTCGCCAGGCGGTACAACAGGACGGAGCGGTTCCGGCATGGATGGGGGCACCGCTGTACAGTGGTGTCCCCGTCCTGACCCGGGGTGAAAACCCGAAGGCACTTTGCCGACTGCGTGGATTCCATCCGCCGGGACCGTGATTGGTTGATGCGCGGAGAAATCCGGGGTCACGCGTATCCCGAATGCGTGCAAAAAAGCCTGCAGGAATTCAATGCAGGCTTTTTCCGCTGGCGTTTCAGGTATCGAAGGTGTTCAGGATACCAGCCAGATAAACTCGGGGAATTCCGACGCACCCAGGCTTCCAAGCGGGTTGGAAGGCACACCCATGACGCGGTCACTGACCCCATCAATGAGATTGATATGGGCGGGAATCACCATGCCGGATTCATTGTGCACCAGTGTCTGCATTTCGCAATACATTTCGTGGCGCCGGGCGGGATCAATTTCAGCCCGTGACAATTTCAGCAGTTCGCCCATGCGTTCGTTATCCCAGTAGGTATCATTCCACGCGGCACCCGGCGCAAAGGCGATCGACAGCATGGAGTTGGCGGTCGGACGCATGTTCCAACTGGTTACATTCACCGGTTCGACCCTCCAGATTGAACCCCAGTAGCCATCCGCAGGGACCTTTTTGATTTGCAGGTCGAATCCGATTTTCAGGCAATTCACCTGGGTCAGGAGGCACGTGTCTTCGACCCCGGCCCCCACGGGGGCAACGAAGATCTGAGCACTGGTAACTCCGGATTTATTGAAGTGGTACTTCGCCTTGTCCGGGTCAAATTCCCGCTGTGGCAATTCGCTGCACCAATCGGGCCCGTAGGCGCTCATGATGGGCTGGTCATTGCCCACCGAACCGTGCCCTTTCAGGACCTTGGAAACGATGCGTTTCCGGTCCTGGATGTACTGCATCCCCTTGACAAAATCAGGATTGCTGCCAGGCAGGGTGTTGGTCAGGGCGCAAATGCCGTTGTAGGCTCCCGCCGGCAAGGAGTTCAGGTGGACCCCGTCGGCGTCCTCGATTTGCTGGATGGCCTTGGGATCAATATCAATGGCCAGTTGGACGTCCCCGGCAATCAGGGCATTCACGCGGGCAATCGGGTCCGTGATGGCGGTGATTTCCAGGGCATCGAGGTTCGCGGTCTCTCTCCAGTAATTCTCATTGCGCACGCTGATGGATTTCACCCCGGGTTCAAACAATTCCATCACGAACGGGCCAGTGCCGTTACCATCCCCCGTGGTCCCGTTCTTGATGACCTTCGCCTGGAAAATGCCCAGCAGTGCAGGCAGGTCCGCATTGGGGGAATTCAAAATGGCCTTGACTTCATGGCTGCCCATTTTTTTCCATTCTTCCACCGAACTCAGGACATCCTTGACGACGGAAGTGGACTCCTCTCCCAGATGGCGGTTCATGCTCCAGATCACGTCATCCGCCGTAAACGCGGATCCGTCGTGAAAATGGACGTCCTTGCGAAGCTTGAAGGTCCACTCGGTCGCATTGGAATTCGGCTCAAAGGTTTCCGCCAATTCGGGTTGCGGGACCAGGTTGCCATCCAGCTGGCACAAGGCGTTGTAGTGCGCTCTCCCCCGGCTGTAATCGATGGCGGAGGTAAACAGCGTTGGGTCCAACTGGTCATCCGGGCCGTGCAATGCGGCCGACATTCTCACCGTGCCCCCTTTCCGGGGAGTCTGCGCCATGGCGGTTTTGCCCGTGGTGAAAATATTCTGGGCCGCAGCCAGGGTCACCCCGGTCGCCATCATGATTTTAAGGGCTTCGCGACGGCTGTATCCTTTCTGGACGGCTCGGTCCACCCGTGCTTGGTCGCTGCGGTCCAGGTCCTGGTAGCCGAGTTCAGGTGGCAAGGAGGTCCTGTTGCCGGTTTGACTGCTGTTGTCGTTTTTCATTTCATTTATCTCCTGTTCAAGTTGTTTGATTTGTGTTGACTGGAATGTGATGTATCCGGGTTCAATCCGCATCCATCATTTGCCGTTTTCCAATGTCCCACCGCGTCCGCCGAGTGCGGGGGGTACCGGCATTATACATCGGTCTTTCCATATCGTCTGTTTCGGGTGGATGTACAGGCCCGGGCCGGCCCAAACCCGGTGGTTCACCCCTGCCGTACGGGCTATTCATCGAATTCCACCCAATACGGCTTGTGGTCCGAGCCTGCCGCCTCGACATCCACCCAGCACCGCTTGACCTTTGGGGCGAGTTCCGTATTGACAAAACAGTAGTCCAGTCTCAGTGGATGTCCCGGCAACCGGTCCGGCGGGTCCGGCCACCAGGAAGTTGGTTCACCCAGGGTCTCCCGGGCGACGCTCCAGCTGTCCACCAGGCTGCGGGGATGAATGCCGCGGCCGTAAATGGGGTCGGCCTCTCCCAGAAAGCGGGTGTATTCTCGGCTGTCTTCGGTACAATTGAAATCGCCCATGAATATCGAGTGGAACGGCACCGGCAAGGGGGGTTCGCCGTTATTCCAGTCCATCCGGTTACACTGTTCCGCTTCTCCGGGGTATTGGGGACCGTTCGTCCCCGCTGTCATCATGGGGTTGCTGAAAGGTTCGGCAAGTTGGTGCATTTCCAGCAGGGCATCGATCTGCATCAACCGCTCCCGGGTGGAGATGGATGACAGATGAAGCGAGTAGACCCGAAGGGTCCCAACGGGTGTATCGATCACCGCTTCCAGGGCACCCGTATTCATACTGAAAAGGTGCACCGCCCCCAGGTGTGGAAGCATCCATGGGCGAGCGGACAGAATGGGCCAGCGCGACAACAGCATGGGGCCGAATTGCCGACGGCGATTGGAGACCACCCCGTCTTCTCCCTTGGTGCTGGCATCCAGGTCGACGGCCGGACAGTAAGACCAGTAATATTCCTCCAGCAGTTCTCCCAGCCCCCGGGGTTGGTCCACCATTCCGGTGCGACGCCAGAACCGCTCCACTTCCTGCAGCCCGATAATGTCCGCACCCTGCACCTCCCTGACAATGCGCTCAAGGTCGCAACATTGGTCCAGTCCCACTCCAAAGCGGATATTGTAGGTCACCACTTTCATGTTTTCTCTTCCACTGTACGGCCTCTCAGGATTATTGCCGGATATTAGGTTGATGAGCAGGCCCACTTGGAGCGAAAATGACCAACCCAATTTTAGGATGATCTCGAGAACATGCTACCGGCTGCGACCATGAAATTGAACCGTGTCACGATCCATCGGGGCGGACCGGAAACCATTTACAGGCAACTGTGCAGACAGATTCGTGAACTGATCCTGACCGGGGAGCTGGTCATCGGGACCCGTCTGCCCTCTACCCGTGAACTGGCCGGGGCCCTGACCGTTTCCCGGACAACCATTCGGGATGTGTACGAGCAGTTGACCGCGGAATCCTATCTGTCATCGTCCCGCGGCAAAGGGACGTTTGTCATCGACCATCCGGTCGTGAAAGCCCTTTCCCTGGAACGGGCGACCCGCTCATCATGCAGAAGAAAACGCCGGGGGCATGCCCCCTCCCAACCTCCCGTGATCTCCGGGCGCGGCAGACAGTTTTTATCCATTCCACTTGGCCAGTCCGCTCCGCAATGCCTGCCCTTTAATCCGGCCTTGCCGGATTTCGATTTATTCCCGTTTTTGAAGTGGTCGAGAATTCTCAAGAAAACCCTGGTCCGCCGGGACCATGCAGCAATGGATTATGGAGAGGCTTCCGGATATGCCCCTTTAAAGGAAGCGATTGCACAGAATTTACATCATTTCCGGGGCCTGGATTGTGACCCGGACCAGGTGATCATTGTCGGAAGTTCGGAACAGGCAATCCGCAGAATGGTGTTTCTCTTGCTGGACCGGGACGAATGTATCTGGTTTGGAGAACCGGGTTTGCATGCCCGCCACAATGCGTTTCGAACCGCAGGCGTCCACACCCTTTCGGTATCGGTGGATGACCAGGGTGTCGTCGTGGAGGAGGCCTGCCGATTCAAGGAGAAAGCGAAACTGGCCTACGTGGTTCCCTCCAGCCACTATCCCCTGGGGAAGGTCATGTCGCTGCCCCGGCGACTGGAAATCCTGAACTGGGCTTCCGCCAACAACGCATGGATACTCGAAGATGATTTCGGTTGTGAATTCAGTTTCCCCGGACAGGCTCCCCCTCCCATTCAATCCATGGACATGGACCAACGAGTGATCTACATGGGCGGATACAGCATGACCCTGTTTCCTTCCCTGCGGATTGCCTACCTGGTTGTTCCCAAAACCCTGGTCAATGCGGCAGAGCACCTGGCCCGGGCGGAGCAGTCTGTATCGGTGGCCTTGCAACCCGCCCTGGCCGAGTTTGTGTCTGCCGGGCACTTCATGGCCCATATCCGGAATATGCGGAAAACGTATGGCCGCCGTGAGCAGTTTCTGGAGCAATTCCTGCATCATCATCTTCCCTGTGAAACGACCGTCACCGGGACGGGGGTGGGTGGACCGTATTTGGTGTTGAACCTGCCGGCCCGCATCCGGGACCGTACACTCAGCGAAACACTTGCCAGGACAGGAATCATCGCCCACCCGTTGTCGAGCTATTATGTGCACCGCAAGCCCGACCGTGAATACCGAAATGGCCTGGTATTGGGGTTCGGGTGTGCTCCCAGAGTGGATTTGGAGCGAGGGGCCCGCCAGCTCGTTGAGCGGATAAATGCCGGTGAATGACTCGTATGAAACCGTAAAACGGTTCTCCCGTGCCTGTCCGCATAGAATGCTGGCAGCGGGCATTCCCGGTTTTTCCTGGTCCGGACACCATGGGGATGACGGTGTTTTCGTCAGGAAAATGACTGTAGAATCCGGCAACCCCGGCATTTCCTGTTTGGCGGTCCGTGGATGCGGGGTGAAAGGAAATATTTCAGGCGGCCAGGGTTGCCGTTCCTCTTCAGCCGCCGTTAATCATGGTCTGATACAGTGGTTCTGGAACGGCTCCCGCTGTGGCGGGGCCGGGGGAACCGCCCAAGAACCCCCGGACGATGAGCCGACGCAGGAAGGAGCGGTGCAGAACAGAATGTCATCTGAGAGACTGAAATCATGTTGATGAATGATCAGCGACGGGTACTCGACCACATCCGGCGGCCCGGACCGGCCCGCTTGGGAAATCAGGCAGTCAAAATCGTGGTCAGATATTCCATCGTTTTCATTCTGTTCATGATGGGCACTGCCGAAGCCCGGGAAATCGTTGTGAAAAGCCCGGTGGACCACAAATCCTATCGATATCTTGAACTCGATAATCGACTGAAGGTCTTGCTGGTCTCGGACCGCGATACCGACCAGGCTGCTGCGGCGCTGGATGTCCATGCAGGCAGCGGCTCCGACCCCGATGACTGGCCGGGACTGGCACACTTCCTGGAACACATGTTGTTCCTGGGGACCGAAAAATATCCGGAGGCAGGAGGTTTCCAGGAGTTTGTCGATACCCGCGGCGGGAGCAACAATGCCTATACCTCCTTTGACCATACCAATTACTATTTCAATATTGCCGCGGAGTTTCTTGAGCCCGCACTGGACCGGTTTTCCCGGTTTTTTATCGAGCCGACCTTTGACGAGGTCTATGTCGACCGGGAACGGTCCGTGATCCATTCCGAGTACCAGTCCCGCAGGAAGAATGAAAGGCGGCGCCTGTGGGATGCCGAAAAGCGATGGCTGAATCCTGCCCATCCAAGGTCCCGGTTTTCCGTTGGGTCCCTGGAGACGTTGCGGGACCGGGAAGGGGGGAAGGCACGGGACAAGCTGATCGAGTTTTATGGACAATACTATTCTTCAAACATCATGGCTTTGGCGGTCGTTGGCCGGGAATCCCTGGATGAGCTCGAAAGCCTGGTGGTGAGCAAATTCGCTCAAATCCCGGATTTGGATATTCCGCCACGGCGTATCTCCGAGGCGTACATGGATGCGAAATGGATTCCTGCCAGACTGGACACCGTCCCCGAAATCGAACAAAACAGCATCCGGTTTGCGTTCCCGATTCCTTCCGTTCTGGACGAATACCCATCCAAACCCCTCAGTTACATTGCAGAGTTGCTGGGTCACGAGGCGGAAGGCTCGGTGTATTCCGTGATCAAGGACCTGGGCTGGGCAGAGGGGCTGAGCGCCGGGCCGGGTTTCATGGACAGGGTCCAGGGAGAGTTTTCTGTTCGAATCCGGTTAACCGAAGCCGGTCTGGCGCATATCCCTGAAATTGGAGAAATCCTGTTCTCGGGATTGAAGCTGATCCAGAACGACGGGATCGACGCATGGCGATATGCCGAGCAAAGAAGGCTTGCGGACATGGCTTTCAGATTCGCCCATGAAATGGACCCGGGACGGCTGGCACAGTCCCTGGCTCACCGGTTACAGGTGTACCCGGCCGCCGATGTGTTGCAGGGCCCCTACATGAAGACGGTATTCGAGCCCCAGCGAATCGAGGAATTGCTGGGATTCCTGCACCCGAAAAACGTCAATATTCATGTGACCGGCCGGACGCTGGAAACCGACCGTACAACCCAGTACTATGGGGTCGGCTATTCCCTGTCGGCCATGGACCCCGCAACGACAGCCAGATGGGAAAATACGGGAATCGACCCCAGACTGAAGTTGCCCGAAACCAATCCCTATATTCCGGAACGGCTGGAATTGTTGGGGTCGGATTCATCGGCAAAGATCCCGGCAAGAATCGATTCCGGTTCCGCGACCACGGTCTGGTATCGACCTGACCGGGAGTTCGGTGCACCCAGGGCCAATTTCTATGCCAATATCATGTCGCCGGTGGTGAATGCGAGTCCAAGGGACCGGGTGCTGACGGAATTGTATGTTCGCCTGGTCAACAGCCAGTTAAAGTACGTGGTTTATCCGGCTTATCTCGCCGATGTCCACTATGAGCTGTATCGGCATGGCCGTGGTATTTCGGTAAGGTTGAGTGGTTTTGAGGACAGGCAGTCCGAGCTCCTGCGTGCCGTAACCGGGGCCATGGGGAACCTGGAACGGGATGACAATCGATTTCTGGTGGAAAAGGCCGCCCTGCTCCGGGAGCTGAACAATGTGGCCAAGGAACCCCCGTCATCACAGGCGGTGCACGAGGTATACCGATTGTTGCTGGATCCGTACTGGACGGAAGAAGAACGAATCGCAGCCCTGCAGGACCTGCAGGTCAACGATGTCATCGGCTTTGCATCCCGGTTGTTTGAACAAGTGAACGTCACGGTGCTGTCCCATGGGGACGTGAGTGCGGACAAGACACGGGAGAGAACCGGGATTCTGGATACGTTGTTCGAAAAGAGCGACCGGGTCGACCCGGTAGACCGGCCGGGCATCCATATCCTGGACCCGGAAACCCGGTTTCTGAGAACCCTTTCCGCGGACCATCCCGACTCCGCACTGCTGGTCTATTTCCAGGGGCAGGATGACTCCCGGGAAGAGCGGGCCCGGCTGGTTCTTCTCCGCAATCTCCTGGAATCCGACTTTTATACCCGGCTGAGAACCAATCAGCAGGCCGGTTACCTGGTGCATGCCAGTACAATTTCCATCGATGGCACGCCGGGGCTGGTTTTTTCCGTGCAAAGCCCACGGTATTCGCCGCCTGAACTCAATGCGTTGTACGATGGTTTCATTGCGGACTTCCACCGGATACTGCAGGGCATGGACCAGCAGAAATACGCGCAGGTCCGGAATGGCCTGGTTGCCAAAGTCCTGGGCCAGGACAAGAACCTGTCCGACCGGTCGGGACGGTACTGGCGCGAAATTGACCGGGAGGAATGGACGTTTGAGACCCGGGAAAAGTTTGTCGAGGCCGTGAACAGCCTGACGCTTGAGGGGATGCGGGAGTACTATGCGTCGAATATCGCTGATCGCGGAGGTGAAATACTGGTGCAACTCCCCGGAATCCGGGACCAGGCCAGGTCCGATACGATTCCCGGGGTCTCTTTTGCGGTGACCGGCAGCCCCGTCGAATTCCGGGAACGGATGCAAGGGCAATAATCCGACCGGATATGGAGAAATTGACCGCACAAAACGGGGTGTATCGGGTGTGCAGGGAAGTGGGCGATCTCCTGGTCTCCAGAAACCATACCGTCTGTACGGTTGAATCCTGTACAGGCGGCGGGATCGCCTATGCCATCACGGCGGTTGCCGGGAGTTCAGGCTGGTTTGAAAGAGGGTATGTGACCTACAGCAACGAGGCGAAATCGAGCATGGTGCATGTTCCCCGGGAGTTGCTCCGCGAACAGGGTGCGGTGAGTATTGCGGTGGCCGAATCCATGGCCAGGGGCGGGCGGCAGTCGGCAGGTTCCGAATTTGCGTTGGCGGTGACCGGGATCGCGGGTCCAGGGGGTGGTTCCAGAGAAAAACCGGTGGGCACCGTTTGTTTTGGCTGGGCCGGTCCGGGTATTCTGGCTTCCGAGAGGGTCGTATTTGATGGCGACCGGGAAAGGGTCCGAAACCGGACTGTCCTCCATGCCTTGAGCGGTCTCCTGGAGATTCTGCGGAAAACCGGATAGCGCAAATCAGGCGCCTTGTATCGCCTGCAGCACCTTTGCGGGATGGTCGGCTGCTTTCGGAACCCTTCTCCAGTGTTTTTTGACGTTGCCGTCTGCACCAATCCATACGGTCGAACGGATGATTCCCATGACTCTCTTCCCGTACATCATCTTTTCACCATACGCCCCATAGCGTGTCATCATGGTTCTGTCGGGATCACAAAGCAGGGTAAACGGCAATTGGTACTTGCCAATGAACCGGGTGTGGGATTCAGCCCCATCCGGCGAGACACCCAGTACCACCGTGCCGGATTTTTCGATCTCCGACCACAAGTCGCGAAATCCGCAGGCTTCCTTGGTGCACCCGGGGGTATCATCCCTGGGGTAAAAATAGATGACCACATCCTGACCCCTGAAATCTTCCAGCGAGACCTCGTGGTTGTCCTGGTCTTTCAGGGTAAATGCGGGGGCTTTCCCGCCTTCATGGATGTCCACAGTGGCCGATATGATCGAAATTTGGATTGGACGGCGGTTCCAGTGCGCGATTCCCGTGTACAACCGTACAACCGGATTCCACCCTGTACTGGAAACCAGGACGTTTCCATCCCGCAAAGACCCTTTACCGGGTCGAAAGCCAAAAAGCAGGCCGGAAAAGGGCCGCCAATTCGGGCCGTGCACCGGGCCCGGCAACCTCCCGTTTCCCTTTCCAGGCCATGCCTGAAATAAATGACAGAAGCCGGAGCTTAGCATTCAAAATGGTTTAAAATCAAATGACGTTTCTCCCGACTGAACTGTCATGAGCCTGGATTATCTGGAATTCGAAAAACCCATCGCGGAACTGCGGGAAAAAATTGCGGAGTTGCGGCGTGTCAGCAGTAACAGTGACCTGGATCTCGAGGATGAGATTTCAAAG
Source organism: Gammaproteobacteria bacterium (assembly GCA_011523765.1). Classification (GTDB taxonomy): domain Bacteria; phylum Pseudomonadota; class Gammaproteobacteria; order Arenicellales; family Poriferihabitantaceae; genus WTGA01. Next base: position 2,250 of record WTGA01000134.1, on the reverse strand, counting down.
CTCAATTTACGCAATATGGAGTTGACGAAAGAGGTGTTTTCGAAACTGGGGGCGTGGCAGATCACCCAGTTGGCGAGGCACCCGTTGCGGCCCTATACGCTCGATTATATTGAGAGAATCTGTACGGGGTTCCAGGAATTGCACGGCGACCGCATGTTTTCCGATGATCCATCCATGATTACGGGGCTGGCCTGGATTGACGGACACAGGGTAGCGGTCATTGGACACCAAAAGGGGCGGGACACCCGGGAACGCACCAGAAGAAATTTCGGCATGCCCAGGCCCGAGGGATATCGCAAGGCCCAGCGAGTCATGCGGTTGGCAGAAAGATTCCGGCTGCCCGTCGTCACGTTCATTGATACGCCTGGTGCCTATCCGGGAGTATGTGCCGAAGAACGGGGTCAAAGCCAGGCGATTGCACAGTCCCTGGAAGTCATGACCAGCCTGAAAACGCCCATCATTTCCACCGTGATTGGTGAAGGAGGGTCGGGAGGGGCGCTTGCCATCGGCGTGTGTGACAAACTGGTGATGCTTGAATATTCGACGTATTCCGTCATCTCCCCCGAAGGATGTGCATCGATACTCTGGAAAAGTCCGGATAAAGCGACCGAAGCGGCGGAAGCCATGGGGATGACGACCAGGGAGTTGTCAAAGCGGGGCCTGGTGGATCAAGTCATCAGGGAGCCCCTGGGCGGCGCACACCGGGATTATGATGAGACAGCTGCATCAGTCAAGGCGTGCATTGTCGATTTTCTGGAACACTCCAGAGGGCTGGCGGCCGAGGAATTGCTCAGGAATCGCTATAACCGATTGGTCAGCTTTGGAAAATTTGAAATCAAGGATTGAGTGCGTACCCTGAGTTTTCCGTCCAGGCACTGTCCCGTGTCTTGTTCCGGGATTTTGGATTGACCGAAAATGCGGAAATTATCCTGGCCTACAGTGGTGGCTGCGATTCCCAGGTCCTGCTGCACGGCCTGGTCGGGGTTCGAAGAACGGTCCACCTCGGCATTACCGCGGCTCACTTTGATCATGGGCTGCATGACCGGTCCGCGCAGTGGGCAGAGCAATGTGCTGCCTGGTGTGCGTCCTACGGGGTGGAATATGTTTCCTGCAGAAGGGCTGTTGAAAAGATACCGGGCGCCAGTGTTGAGGCGATTGCCCGCAGGGCCCGGTACCACTGGCTCGATTCCATTGCCGAACCTGGGCAGGTTGTGATCACGGCCCACCACGCCAACGACCAGGCGGAAACGTTTTTGCTGGGCCTTTTCCAGGGAAAGGAGTTTGCCCAGCTGGCAGGAATATCCCCGGACCGACCCTTGTTGTACCGCTCTGAAACGCGGCTGATCCGGCCGTTGCTCCCGTTTCCGCAAAGGCAGTTGCAACGGTACGCTGAGCGAAACGGCTTGTCGTGGATCGACGATCCTTCGAACCGGGACACCCGATATTACCGCAACTACATCCGGCAGGAAGTGTTGCCGCTGGTTGTGAAGCAATGGCCCGCGGCCGTCGCTGAAATGGGTCGTGGAGCACGCTGTATCCGCAAGGTGGTTCAACAGGACCGGAAGCGAAGTGGCACATTACTCGACCAGCACCGATGCCCTGCGGGCCGAACGGCGTTTTGTCTGGCTGATCCCCTGAACATGCCGGAGCTGTTCAACCGTTATCCCTTCGAACTGGCTGGTTTGTTGCGCACATGGATTCACTCTGCCGGTTTGCCATTGCCATCGCAGGTCCAGTTTGATTCCATCTGCAATGATCTCCTCCAAAGGCGGTTTCGCCGGTCAGCTCTGCATGGAGGACAGGCGGTGATCCAGCTGTTCGACGGCCAGTTGTTTTTGCGCAAGGACCTCGGGCCGGGGAACCTGGAAACCCTGAAATGGAACGGGAAGCCAGTCTCGATATCCCGGCTGGGCCTGACCGTTGAAATGCGCAGGTTCGTGGCAGGCGGCCTGGACCCGGGCCGTTTGCGGGAGAGGCCCGGGTATCTGGTGTGGAGAAAGGGGGGGGAGAAAATCCGGTTGCCGGATAGAAAACACCATTCTTCGGTGAAGAAATTGTTCCAGGCCAGGAGGGTGCCACCTTGGGAACGGGACTATTTGCCCTATCTCGTTGTCGGCGATGAGATTGCCTGGGTGCATGGCATTGGTGCGACGCATCATTTTGTTTCACGGAGTGGAAATGCCGGCATCTCCCCCACATTTACCAGGCTGGAAGATTGAGACTTTGTTTCGGATTTGATACGCTATCCTC
>WTGA01000118.1 GCA_011523765.1 Gammaproteobacteria bacterium | reverse complement strand
TGGTGGTCTCCCCGACCCGCGCCCGGCGGCTGCGGGCCCGCGCAAAACGGTGACCGGACCGCCCCGAACCGGCCGGGTGAATGTGAAAGCAAGCAACGGTTTGAATCCTGTTTTTCATTCCATGGACCAGGGTCCTGTTTCACGGATACGCTGAAACAGGGATTTCGGGGGCCTCATCCTGCAGCCCGGCTTCTTGCACCGTCTTCAATGCAGCAAGCAGGCCTGGCGCCAAGGAGTACAGGATCGCCCGTTCGAAACATGGGCCGATTCAGTTTCCGGTCCGTTCATGGATGCCCCGGTTGAAACCCTTGGGAATTGAACCAACCGGTGGAACCGGATACCAGAAAGATTGGTATACTCTCCCCTGTCATCAACTTTCCAGACCTGAAATGAATCTGAAGTTTTCGGGCCATACCGCACTGGTCGCGGGTGCAGGGGGTGGGATGGGCCTGCAAATCGCCCGTGACCTGCTGTGCAAAGGGATTCACGTATGCATGGCGGATATCAAGCCCCAACCGGAGAATATCCCGAACGGACCCGGGAAATCGGTATATGTCCAAACCGACCTGGCCTGCAAAACACAAACAGACGAACTGGTTTCGGTTGCTCTCGCAGAATTCGGACGGATTGACTATCTTGTCAATACCTTGGGAGTATTGTGGTTTGGAAAGGACAAATCGGTTGTGGACATCGATCTGGAGGTATGGGACGAGGTCATGAATATCAATCTGAGATCCATCGTCCTGCTCGCCAAGGCAGCCGTTCCTGAAATCCTGAAGTGCGGTGGCGGGGCCATGGTCCACTTCTCGTCGATTGATGCATTGAGCGGAGACCCCGTTCCCCAGGACGCGTATGGAGCCTCCAAAGCCGCACTGATCCGACTGTCCAAGTCCATGGCCATCCAGTTTGCCAAGAACAACCTCCGTTCGAACGTGATCCTGCCCGGGCCCACACTGACCCCCATGCAGCAAAGATGGCAGGACCGGCCTGATGTGCAGTCAGAGATTGGCGCAACCATTCCGTTGGGCCGGTTGGGCAGCACACAGGATATGTCTGATGCCTGTTTGTTTCTGCTGTCTGATCATGCTTCCTGGATTACCGGAACTGAACTGGTCGTGGACGGCGGAATCACCGCTCTTCCCTGATCCCAGGCCGGACCGGGCAGCTGGCGGGACGGGACGTACAGTCATTCACGGGAGGCGGTGCCGTCATGCTTGCGCATTTGGCATGCTACAATTCCGTCATGGTCGACAATCGGGCATTGAGGAATGAACCGGTCCCAAGTGCGGTACCGGGCAGGTTCGGGATTCCAGTGCGGCAGCCCATTGGGAACGTGCTGCATGACAGCGGCCTTGCCCATCGAATGGTCCAACCGTGCCCCTGCGTCAAGCGGATACCCGGAAAATAACGGGGCCGTCCACGCAATCTGTGAGAATCCTGCGATGTCCGAAAAACTGACGATCACCCGTCCGGATGACTGGCATGTGCACCTGCGCGACGGTGACATGCTGAAGGCGGTAGCCCCCTTCACAGCCAGACAATTCGGTCGCGCCCTGATCATGCCGAACCTGGACCCCCCGGTTCGAACCGTGGAGCAGGCGATGGCCTACCGTGGAGCCATTCTTGAAACCGTGCCCGACGGGACCCCCTTCGACCCGAAGATGAGCCTCTTTCTGACGGATGACACGAGTGAAGACGAAGTGCGAGCCGCTGCCCGCTGTGAACACGTCCTGGGGTTCAAATGGTATCCGGCTGGTGCCACCACGAACTCGGCAACGGGAGTAACCCGGGCCAGCCATATCATGGGGACCCTGGAGTGCATGGCAGAAAATGGTGTGGTATTGCAGATACATGGAGAAGTGACCGACTCCCATGTTGACATCTTCGATCGTGAAGCCTTGTTTATTGAACAGGTGCTGGTTCCCATTCACCGGGAAATTCCGGAACTGAGGCTGGTGCTGGAACATATCACTACGACGGAAGGGGTTGATTTCGTCCGGGATTCCAACCGCAATATCGCGGCGACCATCACTCCGCAACACCTCCTGTACAGTCGCAACGAGATATTCAAAGGCGGCATTCGACCGCATTTGTACTGTTTGCCCGTTCTAAAAAGAGAATCGCACCGTCTTTCTGTTCTGCAGGCCGCTGTCAGCGGAAACCCTTCGTTTTTTCTGGGAACGGACAGTGCCCCACACCCCCGGAACCACAAGGAAAGCGCCTGTGGCTGTGCAGGCATTTTTTCCGCTTGCACCGCGATCGAGTTTTATGCGGAGATCTTTGAGGGCATGGAGCACCTCGACAGGCTGGAAGATTTTTCCAGCCATTTTGGTGCGGATTTTTACGGAGTCGACAGGAGTTCCCAGAAAGCCGTGCTGGACAAGAAGCCGCAGGAAATACCGCCCAGCATTGAATGCGGCCATATCAGCCTGACGCCACTGATGGCCGGGGAATCTCTTTCCTGGACCTTCGCGGGAACCCGGTGATCACAGTTGTTCGTCATAGATCACCACATCGGCGAATTCCCTGAGTGACCGGCTGAACTGGTCAAAGTACCCCGGGCCGTCTCTCGAAAGGAGTTGCTGCTCCACCAGATTGCGTTCCGATTCCTCCATCCGGTCCAGCTCTCCCGGGATAACCTCTTCCAGGGAGTACAGTACGTAGTCCCCGCTCTCCAGGGCCAATCCGCCAAACTTGATGCTATCCGGGGCGGGGGCTCCCAGGGCATAAACCGTGTCGCCGAGTGTCCGCAATGCCGCCGGTATTTCCTGCCGCGCCTCGGGGAGGGATTCAATCTCAAGTCCCTGATCCAAAATGAAACGTGACCAGCTCTGTGTATTTTGACTGCGGGACTCCAGTTCGCCGAGCAGGTCTGACCCCATTTGCAATACCTTTGCCCGGGATTTTTCCCTTTTCAATGACGCAACGATCTCTTGCCTGACGGATTCGAAAGACTGGGGATGCGCTTCCCGGTAATCCACTTTTTGTACTGCAATCAATTTATCGAAACCGATTTCAATCGCCTGACTGACCAAATTGTCGCTCAGAACATCTTCTGAAAAAGCGGCCTGCCGCACATCCCGGTTTTCCGCGATCCCTTCACCGGACCGGGCTGTGAACCAACCACTGGTCTGGACCGGCAAATCCAGTTCGTTCGCGGATACCTGGATATCCTCCGGGGCCTCGAACACCAGGTTTTTGAACGATTCAGCCAGATCCGCGAATGTGTTTTCTGCCTGCACTTTGCTCAAATCCGTTTCCACCTGCGTCCGGACCTCCTCGAGAGGCTGCTGATGTTCTTCCTCCACCCCGGTCAGGTAAATCACATGAAAACCATACGGGCTTTCAACGGGCTCGCTGATCTCTCCCTGTGACATGGCAAACACGGCATCCTCAAATGGCCTCACCATCTGGCCTCTTGCAATCACACCCAGGTCACCGCCGTTGATACTGGAACCCGGATCATCGGAGTGCTGCAGGGCCAGTTCCCCAAAATCCTCCCCGCTCCGGGCCCGTTGTGATATTTCCCGGGCCCTTTCCAGTTTTTCCTGGCGCTGCTCTTCGCCCGATGACTCCGCCACTGCAATCAGGATATGGCTTGCCTTTCGGGTTTCCGGTTGACGATACCTCCCCTTTGTCTCCTCGTAGTGGGCAAGAATTTCCGCATCATCCGGTTGAATGGACTCGGCCAGCGCATCAATACTCAGTTCAATGTAGTCAACCTGGATGCTCGCTTCATTCTGGAAAATCCCGATATTGGATTGGTAATAGGCTTCAATCTCATCGTCATCCAGGATGAAATCGCCGACGAACCGGCCGGTGTCGATGGTGGCATAGTCCACTTTGCGGCTTTGGCCCCACAATGCCAGAACCCGGTCTCTTTCCGCCCGGGTGAAAAACGCACTTTCGTCCAATCCATTCCGCAACTGGTCGACCACCCCGCTTGCCCGTTGGGACAGTTCAAATTCCTGGGGAGTCAATCGATTTGCAGCCAGCACATCAAGATAACGGCCCTGGTCAAACAATCCTTCTTCCTGAAAGACCGGAACACTCTGTATCAGTGCCATCAACTGGTCATCAGAAATCCTGTAGTTCATCGCCTCTGCGTATTGCCGCAATACCAGATTCTCCACCAAGGCCTCAACGACTGTTTGCCGGATTTCCAGGCTGTCCAGCAGTTCCGGATCGAAATTCTCACCCAGCTGGTTTGCCAGCATTTGCCTTCTGGCCACCAATTCCTCCTGGTACGCATAGGTCGAAATTTCTTCCCCGTCGACCAGGGCGACCGGGGCATCACTGCCGCCCTCAAAGTACGAGTTAATGCCCCAAAGGGCGAACGGGATGGCAATCAGCGTGACGATCACCCACGCGATCCAGCCGGTAGCACGTTCACGTATCGCTGTCAGCATATGGAGGCTCTAAAAGTATTGGTTGGTTTCTATCAATCCGGACAACCCAACGGTGCCATCCGGTTTTTCCCACCTGGCGGCCCGTCTCACCGTATTCCGACCATCCTGGATGGCAATGGTTGCCCCCGACAAAAAAGAAATGCGGGGGAAGGCCCCGCATGTTCCGGTGGTGCCTTCCCGCAACCCGTCAGAGTCCCGGCAAGCCACCCGCCTGCCCCATCATCCCGGCAGTGGCCGTCTACTGCACGGTTTCCACCCATTTCCCACCCACCGGCTGACGGCTCTTTGGGGGAGAAATTTCGCAATCGCGGGTACAGTGGCGGAGCGGACGGGACTCGAACCCGCGACCCCCGGCGTGACAGGCCGGTATTCTAACCAAACTGAACTACCGCTCCTACTGAATGGTGGGCGCTGCAGGGATCGAACCTGCGACCCTCGCCTTGTAAGGGCGATGCTCTCCCAGCTGAGCTAAGCGCCCGGAAAAGCGGTGCTAGTATAGGGCATCTTTCAGCCCCTTTCCAGCCTTGAATTTAACCACCCGGGAGGCCGCAATCTGTATGGTTTCACCGGTACGGGGATTGCGCCCCGTCCTGGCTGCCCGGGTGGAAACGGAAAAAGTTCCAAATCCAAGCAGTGATACCGATTCACCGCGTCCCAACGCTCCTCCAACAGCGAGAAAAACGGACTCTACAGCACTGCTCGCATCCGCTTTGGATAGATTTGCACGCGCTGCAACTACATCAGTCAATTCAGCTTTATTCATGATCTTGGTTTCCTCATTATTGGATGGGATGTTTGAAATTCGGTTTCCTGCGAGAGCCGAACCCGGCTCCATCGTGTTATTTTTATTTACAACTCTGGCCGAAATACCATTCGGATTACCAGCCCTTCAATAGAAACAATCCTTCAAGGATGAATAATAATAAAATTCCCGTCTGAAAAGCAATCCCCCCACCGGTGCAGATTGCAACTTGTCGGTTCGTTGAATCGGCAACCCGGGGGCCGGATGGCCGAAAAGCCGCCCGGGCTCAATGTGCCGTCAGTTCGGACCGTTTGTCCCGGGACTTGGAATTCTTGATTTCGTCAGCGGTGGGGGCCGGGCTGATTTCCTCTTCAAAACGTGCCTCGGGCAGCCTTTCCGTTGCCAGTTCAATCACTTCATCAATCCATTTGACCGACCTGATATCCAGGTTCCTTCGTATATTTTTCGGGATTTCCGGCAGTTCCCGGGCATTCTCAGCGGGAATGATGACGGTTTTGATTCCCGCACGGTGGGCGGCCAGAAGTTTTTCCTTCAACCCGCCAATGGGCAGGACTTCACCCCGCAACGTGATTTCACCGGTCATGGCGACATTTGACAGTGCGGAGATTCCCGTTAATGCGGAAACAATGGATGTACACATGCCGATTCCGGCACTGGGCCCGTCTTTGGGTGTCGCCCCTTCGGGAACATGAATATGAACGTCCTGGCTTTCATAGAAATCCTGGTCGATCCCCCACTGCCGGCTTCGGCTCCTGACCACACTGATTGCAGCGGTGATGGATTCCTGCATGACATCTCCCAGTTTCCCGGTATACACATGCTTGCCCTTTCCGGGCATGACCACGGCTTCTATCGTGAGCAATTCCCCCCCGAATTCGGTCCACGCCAGCCCGGTGACCTGCCCGACCTTGTTGTCTTCCTCCGCTTCATTGCGCCGGAATCGTTTTACCCCCAGAAATTTTTCAATGTTCTTCGGGGTGATCGAAATTTGCCGGTCTTCCTGGTTCAGCAACAATTCCTTTACATTCTTTCGATAGATTTTTGCAATTTCCCGTTCCAGGCTTCGAACCCCCGCTTCCCGGGTATAGGACGCAATAATCTCCTTGATCGCGTTGTTCGTAATGTTGACTTCGTTTTCCTTCAGCCCGTTATTTTTTCTTTGCTTGGGCAACAGGTAACGCTGTGCAATTTCAAGTTTTTCCTCATCGGTGTACCCCGATATACGAATCACCTCCATTCGGTCGAGCAAGGGGCTGGGGATATTCAGGGTATTGGCCGTTGCAATGAACATGACATCGGACAAGTCATAGTCCACCTCAAGATAGTGGTCACCGAACTTGTGGTTCTGCTCCGGGTCCAGGACCTCCAGCAACGCCGACGAGGGGTCTCCGCGAAAATCCATGGACATCTTGTCCACTTCATCCAGCATAAACAGCGGGTTCCGCCTCTTGACCTTGGACAGGTTCTGGATGATCTTGCCCGGCATGGAACCGATATAGGTTCTGCGATGCCCCCGGATTTCCGCTTCATCCCGTACACCGCCCAAAGACATGCGAATAAATTTCCGGTTGGTTGCACGCGCAATGGACTCTCCCAGGGAAGTCTTGCCAACCCCTGGAGGGCCAACCAGGCACAAAATGGCGGCTTTCGATTTTCTCACCCGTTTTTGGACTGCCAGATATTCGAGAATCCTGTCCTTGACTTTTTCCAATCCGTAGTGATCATCGTCCAGCACCTTTTGCGATTTCACCAGGTCCTTGGAGATGCGGCTCCGGGCCTTCCAGGGCAAGGCCAGCAACCAGTCAATGTAGTTGCGGACCACCGTGGCTTCTGCCGACATGGGTGACATCATCTTCAGTTTCTTCAACTCGCCCTCCGCCTTCTCCTTGGCTTCCTTCGACATGCCGGATTCCGCGATTTTGCTTTCCAGCTCATCCAGCTCGCTGACCCCTTCATCCATGTCACCCAGTTCTTTCTGGATCGCTTTGATCTGCTCGTTCAGGTAGTACTCCCGCTGGCTTTTTTCCATTTGTTTTTTCACCCGGGTCCGGATTCGCTTCTCGACCTGCAGCAGGTCAATTTCCGAATCCATCACCCCGAATATGTGCTCAAGCCGCTCTGTCGGATTCAAAAGCTCCAGAATCGCCTGTTTTTCTTCCGTTTTGAGATTGAGGTGTGCAGCAATAATGTCCGCAACCCGTCCCAGTTCCTCGACCCCGCTCAGTGAAGTAAGAATTTCCGGCGGGATTCTGGAATTGAGCTTGACATACTTCTCGAATTCCGCAGTGACTGAACGCAACAGGATATCGGATTCACGTGATGGCAGACTGGCATCCTCGATCATGTCCACTTCGCACAGATAGCTCTCATCCGGATTGTCCAGATCACTGGTATACCGGACGATGGTCGCCCGTTGTTCCCCTTCCACCAGCACCTTCACCGTCCCGTCAGGCATTTTCAGCATCTGCAAAATCGATGCGACAATTCCCGTGCGGTAAATCTCATCCACCGTCGGATTGTCGTGGCTGGGGTCTTTTTGGGCGACAAGCAGTATGCTTTTTCCGCTTTCCATCGCAATATCCAGGGCATGGATGGACTTGGTTCTCCCTACAAACAGGGGAATCACCATATGCGGAAATACCACCACATCCCGCAATGGCAACACGGGCAATTCAAGATTCACTGCAGTCAGTTTTTTAGTCATCGAAATCCATACTGTGATTGGTGCATGTACCGGGTAAGAACTGAGGTCATTTGTGGAATTTACAAGGAGGATAGCACAAAACCATGGCATTCACGGTACCGGGCCCGTGGCGGCCCCCTCCCGCCGCCCCGGCCGGAAACCGAAAAGGCTTCCAGGACAAAGGGGGCCGGCCCGGTTTTTATCCGGTGTAGGAGACTGCGGTCGCCTTTTTCCTGGTGACCTGTTCTTTTTCGTAAACGTACAGGGGTCTTGCCCCTTCTGTAATCACGGAAGAATCCACCACGGCCCTCTTGATCCCCTTGATGGAAGGCAATTCGTACATGGTCTCGAGCAAGGCGTTTTCCATGATCGAGCGCAATCCGCGCGCACCAGACTTTCTCTCCATCGCTTTTTTCGCAACCTCATGAAGCGCTTCCGCACGGAATTCCAGTTCGACGCCTTCATACCGGAACAGTGTCTGGTACTGCTTCGTCAGTGCATTTTTTGGCTCAACGAGAATCCGGACCAGGGATTCTTCATCCAGTTCCTCAAGGGTGGCGACCACCGGGAGCCGGCCGACGAATTCGGGGATCAACCCGTATTTGATCAGGTCTTCGGGCTCGAGCTGGTCCAGCAACTCCGTGGACCGCTCATCCGCGGACTTTTCCTTGATACTGGCGCCAAAACCAATGCCGGATTTTTCCGTCCTTTCCTGGATCACCTTCTCGATTCCCGCAAATGCACCACCACAGATAAACAGGATATTCCCCGTATCCACTTGCAGAAACTCCTGCTGGGGATGTTTGCGTCCACCCTGGGGAGGGATGGAGGCAATGGTTCCCTCAATCAGTTTCAGTAGCGCCTGTTGCACCCCTTCACCCGAAACATCCCGTGTGATGGACGGGTTTTCCGCCTTCCGCGAAACCTTGTCAATTTCATCAATATAGACAATGCCGCTCTGTGCTTTTTCTGTTTCGTAGTCACAGGTCTGCAACAGCTTTTGGATAATGTTTTCAACATCCTCTCCCACATACCCCGCTTCGGTCAGGGTCGTCGCATCGGCAATGGTAAAGGGGACGTTCAGTTGCCTGGCCAGTGTTTCAGCCAGCAACGTCTTGCCCGAACCGGTGGGGCCAATCAGCAGTATGTTGCTCTTCGATATCTCGACTTCGGAACTGGATTCCTGGTTCTCGATTCGCTTGTAGTGATTGTAGACCGCCACGGACAGCATCTTTTTTGCAGACTGCTGGCCAATGACATAATCATCGAGGATGGCGTGTATCTGCTGCGGGCTGGGGTACTGTGCCGTGTTTTTCTGGGCGGCAATTTCACTGACGGATTCTTCGCGGATGATCTCGTTGCACAGGTCAACGCACTCATCGCAGATAAAAACCGAGGGGCCGGCAATCAGCTTGCGCACTTCATGCTGGCTCTTTCCGCAGAAAGAGCAATACAGCAACTTCTCACTCTTATTGGATGACTTCTCCGACATGGGGGTCCGTCAGCATCGGGAACAGGGGAATGATCGGGCAATTATAGCCGGCATACGTATCGGTCCAGTCATCTTCGGCTGTACAGGTTATCGGGTTCGGGTCAGGCCCTGGTGAACAACACGGAATCGATAATACCATATTCTTCGGCTTCGCTGGCACTCATGAAATTGTCCCGGTCGGTATCGGCTTGTATGGTGTCCAGGGACTGCCCGGTACTGTCCGACAGGATCCGGTTCAGTTTTTCTCTTGTTCCCAGGATTTCCCTGGTGTGGATCTCGATATCGGACGCCTGGCCCTGGGAACCACCCATTGGCTGGTGAATCATGACCCTTGAATGGGGCAATGCATGCCGTTTCCCCTTGCACCCGCCGGCGAGGATCACGGCACCCATACTGGCCGCCTGCCCAATGCATACGGTACTGATATCCGGATGGATAAACTGCATGGTGTCATAGATTCCCAGTCCGGATGAAACGATCCCTCCCGGACTGTTGATATACAAAGAGATGTCCTTTTCCGGGTTTTCGGACTCCAGAAACAGCAATTGGGCCACAATCAGGTTGGCCATGTGGTCATCAATCGTCCCGACCATGAAGACCACGCGTTCCTTCAGCAGCCGTGAATAGATATCGTAGGCTCTTTCTCCACGTCCTGTTGACTCGACGACCATCGGGACCAGACCAAGATTCCTGGTTTCCCGGCTGGCGCTGTCGCGGATATTGGTATTCATTCTGCGTACCTGCTGTGGATGGTGTTGACCGGATCGTTCAAATTCATACCGTCTCCTCCTCTTCCCGGGGTTTCATGAATTCTGCGAATGACATCTGTCGCAATTTGACCTCAGCCGTTTCCAACATGCGGCTGATCATCTGTTCTTCAATGATCCGGCTTTCCAGCTGGGCCCGCTGCTTCGGGTCAGACATGTACCACCGGACATGCATGTCCGGGTCTTCCTGACCCGCGAACAACGCCATCGCCCGGGCCTCGACCCGTTCGCGGTCCGCCTTGATCTCATACTTGTTGACAATCGCCCGCGAGACCAGTCCTGCGGCCACCGTTCTTCTGGCTTCTTCAGAAAAATCGTTTCGGTCAACCTGGTCGGACGGCAGGTTCCGCTGCTGCAACATCTCGATGAAACGCTTCATGGATCGTTCGACTTCCTGGTCCACCAGAACGGTAGGAATATCAATTTCATTGCTGGCCAGCAATCCATCCACGATTCTGAGGAACATCACCCTGTGCATCTTATCGTCCAATGCCTGCTTCATCTCCGCACCGATCTCTTTCCTCAATCTTTTTATGCCGCCATCGGCAAACCCCATTTCCAGGGCAAAGTCATCGTCCAGCTCGGGCGTTTCCCGTTTTTCCACCTTCCTGACCGTCACGTCGAATTCAGCCTCCTTGCCCGCCACCTCGCCGGCACCATAGTTTGCAGGAAATGTAAATGCGATTTTTTTCTTCTCTCCGGCCACGGCACCCACCAATCCCTGATCAAAGTCCTGCAGCAAATCCTGTCTTCCCAGAATCACCGGGTAATCCGCACCGGTCCCGCCCGGAAACGTTTCGTTGTTGATCCGTCCATCAAAATCAATGGTCACCCGGTCTCCGGTTTCTGCCCGGTCCTCCGTTTCCACGAAATTGGGACGAAACTTCCTGATTTTATCCAGCCGGTTCTCCAGGTCTTCATCGGTGACTTCGACGACCGGCTGTTCAATGGTTTTCCCTTCCAGGCTGAGATGCTGGATTTCCGGAAACAGTTCAACGGTGAGGACAAACTCAAGGTCCTTGCCTGCTTCGTACGGAACGGTATCGATTGAAAGCAGCCCCGCAGGCAGGATCTTGGCCTGGTCCAATGCATCCTGGTAGCTCGAATTGATGGTATCCGTCAAGACCTCCTGGGTCACCTGGGGCTCATACCGTTTCCTGATGACCCGTTGGGGAGCTTTGCCCGGTCGAAAACCGGGGATTCGTGCCTTCTTGGCGACATCCCTGAGGCGGTTGATGACCTCAGAATCAATCTGGTTCGATGGAACTGAAACCGTGAGTTTTCGCTCGATTTTGCCTGACTCTTCTACGGAAACCTGCATCAGTACGTATTCCCCAAACTTGCTATTTGAAATTGAGCCACCCGGCCAACCGGCCGGATGGCCGGGATTGGCAATTTATGCACATGGATGGTGCGAAAGGAGAGACTCGAACTCTCACGGGTTGCCCCACTGGAACCTAAATCCAGCGCGTCTACCAATTCCGCCACTCTCGCGATAAATTCAGTGTCAATTTTTTCTGTTCCAGATGAACCCCAAAGGCTCGAAGGTGAAACTCTTGCGGGTCTGCGCCCCGCCGCTGACCGTGCCCGCCCGCGTTTCCCGGCGGTCCCGAACGTATCGGATTATCGGCTGACCGCTTGTTTTTTTCAACTGCCGGCCTTGGGTCCGGGTACCGGGCCGGCGGGTCGGCACGGCCCCAAAAATGGGGTGAACGATGGGACTCGAACCCACGACGACCGGAATCACAATCCGGGGCTCTACCAACTGAGCTACGCTCACCATATCCATTCCAGCCAATCCCCTTGCGATACCCCTGCGCAATGTACTGGCGCGCCCGACAGGACTCGAACCTGTAACCTACGGCTTAGCTTACCCGCTACGGCTTTCGCCGCCCCGGCCATTTGGCCTGGTTTGGGGTCTGGACTATATCTTCGCCATTTCAGGCGGGGTACGTATAGTCTCTACGGATCCCCTTCCGACCATGATCGATCCGAAGGGTTTCCTCGGTATTGCCATCGCCCGATACATCCGGTTGCTGATTGCAACGGGGCATACCGCGTTAAGGTTTCACCGATACAGTACCCTCCACTTCGGCAGTTACTTGTTCCCACCGAAGGCTCCTGGAGTTACCCGGCCATTTGCAATGCCTGCAAACCATCCGGGGTAACGCTCAAAGGCCGTTGCTCTATCCGGTTGAGCTACGGGCGCAACGGATCGTACGATATCTGGTCGGGGTAGAGAGATTCGAACTCCCGACATCCTGCTCCCAAAGCAGGCGCGC
>WTGA01000045.1 GCA_011523765.1 Gammaproteobacteria bacterium | reverse complement strand
GCACGTACGGATCTGTGTGGGGGGTGCCCGGTAACGGGCATTCCTACCACGACACAACCTGCCTGTATTCCCCGTTTGGGGCCCGTTGATGGATTGGAAAAAATAATCACGACCCATACGGTTGAAATTCACGGTTTCAGTTCCATTTATCCGTGTGAATCCATGCTGTCTTGAACGAACGTCGGGGTCCCCCTGCGGGTTTCATTGAGCATGGATGGCAGACCGCCCGTTGTATGTGTTAGGGTAAACGACTGATTCGCCGGGACGAACAGAACTCCTGCACGATATTGGCCGGTGCAGGGGTTGCAGCGAGAGGTGTTGAGCGCTCCCAACACGGGTCGCAGGAAGCCCCCGCCATGGCGGTTCAGCGGCCAGGCAGGAGTGTGTCACGGCCGTCACAATATTTAAATCGAGTTCAACCGTTAAATGAAGAAAAATTCCAATGCCCGGCCCAGCATCCCTTTCGATGCAAATAAAATTCGCCAGGACTTTCCGGTACTTGGGCGCGAAGTCAATGGCCATCCTCTGGTCTATTTGGACAATGGTGCTTCCTCGCAAAAACCGAGGCAGGTGATTGACAGGGTTGCGAAATATTACGCTGAAGAGCATGCCAATATTCATCGTGGTGTACACCATCTGAGTCAGGAGGCAACCCAGGCTTATGAAGATGCCAGGGAGATGGTGCGTCGCTTTGTCAACGCCAAAAACAGTTACGAGGTGTTATATACCAAAGGCACGACGGATGGTATCAATTTGGTTGCATCCTCCTTCGGGCGCAAGAACCTTGCTCCCGGAGACGAAATTATCATCTCCACAATGGAACACCATTCCAATATCGTTCCGTGGCAGATGATTTGTGAATTGAAGGGTGCAACCGTCAAGGTGATTCCCATCAATCAGGCCGGGGAACTGGAAATGGAAGTGTTTGCTTCCATGTTGAATGAACGTACCAGGCTGGTGGCGGTCACCCATGTTTCCAATGCACTGGGAACCATCAACCCCGTCGAAGAAATCATTCGCCTGTCTCATGAGCAGGGGATTCCGGTCCTTCTGGATGGTGCCCAGGCAGTTCCCCACATGCCCGTTGATGTACAGGCACTGGATGTGGATTTTTATGCATTTTCCGCTCACAAGGTATTCGGTCCCACGGGCATTGGCATCCTGTATGGGAAGGAAGCGTTGCTCAATGACATGCCCCCCTATCAGGGAGGCGGGGACATGATTGAAAGAGTCACGTTTGAAAAAACCACCTACAATGTCCTGCCCCACAAATTTGAAGCGGGTACGCCCAATATTGCCGACGGAATCGGTTTTGCGGCGGCGGTGGAGTATTTTGCCCGGTATGATGCATCGGCGATTGCAGCGCACGAGCAGGATATCCTGCACTATGCTACAGAACAGTTGATGACCATTGATGGCCTCAAAATAATCGGAACGGCTGCCAACAAGGCCAGCGTCATATCCTTTTTGCTTGCCGGAACCCATCCCTTTGATGTCGGAACGATCCTGGACCAACAGGGGATTGCAGTGCGCACGGGGCATCACTGTACTCAGCCACTCATGGATTTCTATGGAATTCCGGGTACGGTCCGTGCCTCGTTCGCGATGTACAACCACCGGGGCGATGTCGATGCCTTGGTCGCCGGGCTCCGGAAATCAGCCTCGATGCTGCGGTGAATCCGGGAAAAATGCCATGCACGGAATGACCTCCATCAATGAAATCCAGGATGAGATCATCGAAGAATTCGGTTTGTTCGACCAATGGACCGACAAATACGAATACATCATTGATCTGGGCAAAAAGATGCCGCTGATCGATGCCCGATACAAGCACGGGAAGAATCTGGTGCCGGGGTGTCAAAGCCGGGTCTGGTTACACGCTGAACTGAAAAACGGCCGGGTTCATTTCTCGGCAGACAGCGATGCCATCATTACCAAAGGGATCATCGCACTCCTCATCCGCGTCCTGTCAGGGCAGCCTCCAGACCAGATTGTTCAGGCCGACTTGCGGTTTATCGATCAGATCGGATTAAAGGAGCACCTTTCCTCTACCCGCTCAAACGGGTTGCTGAATATGGTAAAGAAGCTGAAATCTACAGCGGGCAAGCTGGGTGCCATGCACTAGGGCCGGCTTGGCCGGGTCCGTGCAGGGACGGGAGGCCCGAAGGATTCTTGAAGCCGTCCGGAGTCTCTGAGGATGTCTTCACGTGTTCAGGTTCGAGGCGGCTGGGCATTTCAGGTCCCCGGCCGGGATTTCACATGCCCTGCGGGGGTGGAACCGCCGACCAGTATCCGTTCAAGGCAAAGAAGGGAGAAATGGAATCCGGGCAACCGTCCCGGTGTACCATTCAACCGGTTCGGGTCCGATGGCCGAAACAGGGCTGGTTGCCTTGCATCCCATTGCGGGCCGGCTGCAATATCCGATACGCTTGGAACTCCAATAAAGCAATCCTGACAACCTTCCAATCCAGGAAAGAAAGCATGACAATGAAATTCGGAACAGTTCTGTACGATGCCAGGGACCGGGTGGCCACCATCACGCTGAACCGCCCCGAAAAATTCAACGCCATCAACGATTCCATGCCCAGTGACATCGCCCTGGCGTTTGACCATGCCAGTGACGATGATTCCGTTCATGTGGTGGTATTGACGGGAGCCGGGCGCGGACTTTGCGGCGGATACGACCTCCAGGTTTATGCACAGGACTCGGGTGAAAACCAGGTGAACCAGGACATGCCATGGGACTCCATGATCGATTACCGGTTCATGAGCCGGTGTACCGAAAAGTTCATGTCTATCTGGAGATGCCACAAACCGGTGATCGCAAAAGTGCAGGGGGATGCGGTTGCCGGCGGCAGTGACATTGCATTGTGCAGTGACATCACCATTATGAATGAAACCGCGCGAATCGGGCACCCGCCAGCCCGGGTCTGGGGTTGTCCCACCACGGCAATGTGGGTCTATCGGCTGGGGGCGGAAAGGGCGAAAAAGATGTTGTTTACGGGGGACCTGATTACGGGAAAACAGGCCGAGGAGATCCGGTTGATTGACCGGTCGGTAGAACTGGAGGGTCTGGATGATGCGGTGGCCGGGTTGGTGGAGCGAATCAAGGGAGTGCCGAAAAACCAACTGATGATGATGAAAATGCTGGTAAACCAGGCTTATGAAAATATGGGGTTGGCGACGACCCAAATGATCGCAACCCTCTTTGATGGGATGGCACGGCACAGCCCGGAAGGTGTCCGATTCAAGGAACGTGCAGAGCAGGTCGGGTTTAAGCAGGCGATCCGGGAACGCGATTCCGGAACCCCGATCCCCGGAAGCAAGATTTAGCCTTCAACCGGAAAAGGAAAGTTTCAGCATGCTCGATTCAGGCCAGGTTGGATATGGCGCGCAAATACGGAAGTCGCCTTTCTTTGAGGCAACCCGGAAATGGGGTTGCCAGGGATATTCGGTCTACAACCATATGTATATCCCCAGGAGTTTCGGAGACCCGGAAGCCAATTTCTGGAACCTGGTGCAGCATGCGATTCTGTGCGATGTGGGAGTAGAGCGGCAAGTCGAGATCACCGGCCCGGATGCGGCCCAGTTTGTACAATACCTTACGCCCCGCAATCTCGACCGTTGCGAAGTCGGGCAGTGCAAGTATGTCTTTATCACATCGGCTGAAGGGGGGATCATCAACGACCCGGTTTTGCTTCGGCTTGCGGAAGATCACTTCTGGCTGTCCCTTGCGGACAGCGATGTCCTGTTGTGGGCAAAAGGAGTGCAGGTTCATTCGGGCATGGATGTCACCATTCGCGAGCCGGATGTCTCGCCATTGCAGTTGCAGGGCCCGAAATCCCGTGCAATCATGAGTGCGGTTTTTGGGGACTGGATCCATGCGCTGAAATATTACCGGTTTGTCGAACACGAATACCGGGGGATTCCGTTGGTCATTTCCAGGACAGGGTGGAGCAGCGAACTCGGGTATGAAATTTTTCTGCGTGACCGGACAAGAGGGTTCGAGTTGTGGGAGGCCATCCTGCGCACAGGGGGCCCCATGGGGCTGTTTCCCGGGCACACATCCACCATACGCCGCATCGAAGGGGGGATGTTGTCCTACATCGCCGACATGACTTTGGAAGACAACCCGTTCGAGCTGGGATTCGACCGGTTCGTTGACCTGGACATGCAGGCAGAATTCATCGGTAAAGCGGCCTTGCAGGCCATCCGCCAGGCCGGAATCAGCCGTTCCCATGTCGGTTTGGAGATTGAAGGGATGCCACTGGCGGTTCCCAATGATGAGCATTGGCCGATTTATGCCCGTGCAGAACCGGTGGGAAACGTCACCTCCGCGGTCTACTCTCCCCGACTGCAAAAAAATATTGCCCTGGCCATGATGGATATCCGGCATGCGAAGATTGGTTCAAGCGCAACGGTGCATACCGTGTGGGGAGAGCGGCAGGCCAGGGTGGTGAAAAAACCGTTCTACGACCCCGGTAAAAGGATTGCGAAGCGCTAGTCATGGCTGGACCGGGAGGGGTCGGGATGGTCCGGTCTGCACATCTCCGGTCGAAAGCACCGGTCTTTCCGTGTCCATGGTTTCCAATGCACCCCGGGGTATCCGGGTCATCCACAGGACGCCGGGCCCCTGAAAACCTTCGATTTCGGTCCTGGTGAAACCCGGCCCTGCCCGGACAGGCCGGCGTCCCTCGTGTTTCAGGTGTGTGTCTTCAACTCCTCAATCAGTGATTTCAGATAAGCCATTCGGGTCGCGGTTTCGTCTTCCAGCCGCTGCACCTCTTCCTGGATAACTTCAAGCTGATGCGCATGAATCCGTTTCGACTGGACGATTTGATCAAGCTCAACCATGGCATTGCGGACCACTGGAGGGACTTCATGGACATACTGGGTATCCCGGGCATTGCCATCGCCCAGAATCATTTTTTCAGTCCGGGGAAACCGGAAGCGCTTGCTGGCAGCCAGCAATGATCCCTTTTTACGCTTGAATACAATCCGCAAATGATCGATGTTGTTCACGGTCTGAAGGGAATAACGGTCTATTTCCTCGGGGTCTTGTATGCCCATTTCATTGAGCGTGGGGTAATCTGACATTCTCTTTTATTTCGGTAGTATTTGTTCGTGGGGACAACCGGATTTTGATGAAACCGTTGCCTCGCAGTATTTTAGCATACTATTCTTGGTCGCCAATTGATTATTGGAAGCGGTTCATTTTGATCCATCCCCGTTACACGGCAATGCCAGGATGATTTCAGGGCCGGCGGAAATGACCGTCGCTGTTCGGGGCGGTCAGACAGGGAAACCGTTCATGGAGGTGTTGGCGCGGACCCGGCAAGCCCGTTGCGGCATCTGGCGGGGCCAACGAAGAACCCCTTTTCCGGTTGACGGCATCAGCCGGGACTGAAAGCAAGCAGTATCATTCCCGAGAATGCCAGGACCACCCCCAGCCATTGCACTGGCTTCAGGGGTTCCCCAAAGGCCAGGACAGAAACCAGGACAGAAATGACAATGGTGCCGCCTACAACAAACGGGATGGCCACGCTGCCGGCGACGGGTTTGTCTTCGGCAAATCCCCGGAACAGGTAGAAATAGAGAATTTCAGCCAGTCCGATACAAACACCGGCGCCAACGGCCCAAATGAATGCCTTGCCCGGCAGTGTCACACTGGCATTTTGTTGGGTCAGGTAGATCAGATAGGCCACCGACACGCCAAAAGCACTGGCCTGGAGAGCCATGGTTGCCAGGATAGGTGCGGTGTTGACCGAACCCGTATGACTGCCGGATACCTTGATCAGCAGGTTGTATCCCGCGTAACAGACCGTGATCAGTATGAGCAGAATCAATGTACGCATGGTGTCTCGTGGTGCAAGATTACAGGCGGCTATCTCATCAGATTGGCCAGGGTTGTGCAATGGTTTGTTGCGCGGCTCCGGGTTGCGGGTCCGCGGCGGACAAAGAGTTCACCGGTTCCGGCAGGACGAACCGGTTTATCCCTGGTCGGGCGATGCCATATCGGTGGTGGCACGGCAAATGCGGGAAAAACTGCTGGCTGCCCGTTGACTGCAGTGCCGTGCCCGCAAATAACCGTGGGGAAGACCGGGCTCGTTGATCCAGGTGGTTGCCACGCCTGCCTGTTTTGCATTCTCCGCAAATACGCTGGCATCATCCCGGAGCGGGTCGACATCGGCGGAAAATACAGCACACCGGGGCAACCCCTGGTAATCCACCAGTTTCAACGGGAAAAGCAGGGGGTTGTTCCATTCCTCTTCCGATGCTGTCCGCATGTTCCTGTAATAATGGACATTTTCCGTGGTGAGCAACGGGGCATTGGCGTTTACAGCGTAGGATGCCAGCCCAAGCCCTTCACCCCCCAGGGCGGGATAGATCAAAACCTGGCCAATCGGCCGGGATGCCTGGTTTCTGGTTGCGATGCCCACTGCGGCGGCCAGGGTGCCGCCCGCACTGTCCCCCATCACAATCACCCGGCTGAATTTCCGGGCAACCGCATGAAATCCGGCCAGTGCATCGTTTAGGTCATCGGGAAAACGATGTTCAGGTGCCAGTCTGTACTCTACCGCAAAGACCGTCAATCCGGTACCGCCACAAATGTCGGCGCAAATGCTGTCGTGGCTTTCAAGGTCGCCGACAACAAAGCCACCGCCATGAAAGTACACAATGGCTGATTGAGGAGTGGAAGACGCATTCCGGTACTGCCTCAAGGGAAGATCGTGGCCATGGTGGTCTATCAGGTGGATGGTGGAGGTGACCCCTTCCGGATACGGGCTGGGAAATGCCTTGCACATGGCGTTGTAGCATGCCCTCTGGGATGTGATGTCGTCAGCGCATTGGTCCGCATAATAGGCCTCGGTCTTCTCAATAAACGCCTGGACCTCGGCATCCATGTCAAAGCTGTCATTGCCCATGGCCGGAATTCCGGATAGGTTTTTGTGTCCTGTTCCTGGAATGCGCACCGTCGCGGGCCGATGCCCCCACCGGTTCATCCGTCACGGCTGTCTTCCGGGTTTCCGGAGACGCACTATTGCTTGATGAACAGTTCTCTTGGGACATCGGACAGGGTTTCTGCGCCGGTTTCGGTGATGACAAAACTTTCCGTAATTTCCATGCCCCAGTCATCCTGCCAGACCGCCGGAATGAAGTGAAACGCCATGCCCGGTTCGAGGATGGTTTCATCGCCGGGACGCAGACTCATGGTGCGTTCGCCCCAGTCAGGGGGATAAGACATCCCGATGGAGTATCCGCAGCGGCTTTCTTTCCGGATCCCGGTGCGGGATTCCAGGACGGTGCAAAATGCCTTGGCGATTTCCTGGCACTGGTTTCCGGGTCTGGCTTTTTCAAGCCCGGCGTTGATCCCTTCGACAACCGCTTTTTCCACATCGATGAACCTCTGTGGCGGTCTGCCAAGGAATATGGTCCGTGAAGTGGGGCACTGGTACCGTTTGTAGCTGCCGGCTATTTCAAAAAATGTGGCTTCTCCGGACACGAAAGGGTCATCATTCCAGGTGAGATGGGGGGCGGAGGCATCGGAACCGGACGGAAGAAGGGGAACCATTGCAGGATAGTCACCGCCGTGTCCATCCACGCCCATGCAGCCGGAATGGAAAATTTCCGCCACCATTTCGTTCTTGGGCAAACCGGGTTGAATGCGCTCCCGGATGTGCTGGTGCATGTTGGTTACAATTCGTCCGGCAATTTTCATGTAGGCAATTTCCCGGTCGCTTTTAATCGCACGTTGCCAGTTCACCAGCCCGGTCGAGTCAACCCATGACACTCCGGGCAAGCCCTTGACCAGTTCATCATGTGCCTGTGCGGAATACCAGTAGTTGTCCATCTCGACACCGATCCGGCCCCTGGCCAATCCGTGCCGGTTCAGCAGTTCAATCAATTCCTGCATTGGGTGCAACGGCAGGTTCTGCACCAGTTTTTCATCGTACCCGTATACATATTCATCCGGCATCCAGACGGTTCTCAACCCCCCGTTGGCATCCTGCGCGCGTACGAAGCAAATCGGATTTCCTTCCAGAGGCAGAATCACGCATTGATGAACATAAAATGACCAGCCATCATAACCGGTGAGCCAGCCCATATTTGACGGGTCGCTGACGATGATCGTATCGAGGCCACGATCGGACATTTCAGTACGGGTCTTTCTGATGCGGGCATCGTATTCAGCTTGTTTGAATGGAAGGTTTTTTGAGGGCATGGATCACTTTCGCAGGGATAAATCGGGTCGGTCCAAACTTAACAGGAAAGCCGCATTCTGAAAAGCGGAATCGGTGTGGTCGGACACCTCATGCTGGGAAATACCGGACGGCCCAGAATTTCACGGCAGGATTCATTTTGCCCGGGCTCCGCCTCGAACAGTGTGAATGACTGAGCGGGTCATGGCGGCTCATGGGAACCCGAACCGCAAAGTGGTGAACCAGGGCCCACGCACCCTTTTGCGGAAGACCAGGCTTCCGGTTTCCGCCCAAGGGCCGGGATGGTTTGCTGTCCTCGTTTTCGGTTCAGTCCACCGGGGGTGGGTTCCGCCGGACCGTGCTGCTCCATCGGGTGGGGCGGCCATGTCTTTGGTTCCCATCCATGGAACCCCTGTGAAATGGAGGTCCAGACCGATCATCCTTCCCGGCCCCACCTCCTTGGAATCCCAGGGGTTGGGTAACCGACACCGGTACAACGGTCTGTTCAAGGTGTCATCCGGGCCATTACATTTGTTGGTAGAGGTCCTGGAAGCTGTTTGCTATGGCCGCTTCGAAAAAGTCGACATCTTCCATTTGAATACACAAGGGAGGGCAGATTCGGAGTACATTTTTATGGGCACCCGATTTGCTGGCAACCAGCCCGTGCTTGCGCGTCAACTGGAAGAGCTCGTGCATCTCTTCAACCGCCGGTTCTTTGGTTTGCTGATTTCGGACCAGTTCGGCCGCCAGCATCAGCCCGCATCCACGGACATCCCCGATAATGTCATACTTCTCCTGTACTCCTTTGAGCACATCCAGCAGGGCCAGGCCCACTTGTTTGGCATTGTCGATCAGGTTGCACTGGTCAATCACTTTCAGTACCGCGCGGCCAGCGGAGCATGACACCGGATTTGCGCCATAGGTATTGAAATAAAACTTGTTCGCCATGGCTTCGGCAACCTCCCGTTTGGCCACCACGGCACCCAATGGATAGCCGTTTCCGATTCCCTTGGCAAGCACCACGATATCCGGGACAACCTGGTGCAATGCAAACGACCAGTAGTCCCCCCCGGTTCGGCCGAACCCTGCCTGGACTTCATCAACGATACAGACTCCGCCGGCCGCCCGGATCCGTTCAAAGGCACCGGGAAGGTAACCCGCTGGCAAGGGGACAATTCCGCCATACCCTTGGATGGGTTCAACAATCAGACCCGCTACCTGGCCGGATGTGCCATACAGCAACGTTCGATCCAGGTCATCAAGGTACGGTTGCACCGTGTTGCCGTGAATTCCCCGGTACTGGTCCGGGTTCGAGGTAAACTGGATACCGTTCAATAACGAGATGTTGTGCCGGAAACTGCTGATCCCCGTGACCGACTGCGCACCAAATGTGGCACCATGATAGCTGTTTGCCAGGGAAATGATGTCATTGTTGCCGGTATAGGAGCGTGCAAGCAGCAGGGCAAAGTCAATGGCTTCTGCACCGCTGTTCATGAAGTGGACCACCCATTCCTCCCCGGCGGGCATTTTCCCTGCAAGCTCTTCGGCAAAATGGGCGGGAACAGGGTGGAAAAACATCGTTGTGCAGTGCTGTAACTGCTCAGCCTGATGCTGGACCGCGGCAGTGACGGCCGGGTTGTTGTACCCGATACTGACGCAAAGGTTCTGGCTCAGGCAGTCCAGGTACTGGTTGCCCTGTTCATCCCAAAGATACTGGTCCTGGCCCCGCCGGAATATTAACGGCGTCCTGTACGGCACAAAGGCGCGTTGTGAAGCGGCATAGAAACGGTCACGACGGCTGACGATGGTGTCAGTTTCCCAGTCGATGCCAGCTTTGTAACGGCCGGGGTCAGCCTTGATCACATCGGATATTCTGGTGTGGTTTCCAATCCTGGTCATGTCATCGTCGTCGGGTCATTTCCGTCACAGGGAGCAGCTGTGCCGGGATGGAAATGGGCCTCCGCCTCCACTCGCGGAGCCACCGCGTACATGGACCGGGGCACCATCTCCCCGCTTACGGGGAGCCGGCTTGTGGAGTCTGCGCGGGTGGCCCCAGAGGACCCCCGTGCAGCCGATTGTCCCGGTCAGCAAAACGTGAATCATAGCAGTTTATCGGTTTCCAGATCAGCCTTTTTCCTTCGAGAGGGTTTTTCGTTGCTCGGGTTTTTGCAGTATCCAGGTGCTTGCTCAGGAATAGTTTACCCCATTCTTCCCCTGGAGGGTCCGCCATCCGGCGGGTTGTGAGGGATTTTATCCGGGGGGATGACCCCCGCAGGGGTCTCCAAGCGAACCTCCAGGGTTTCCCCCATCTTGTGCCCGACCGGAACTCTCCGCTTTCGCGGTTCATCAAGGGAGAAGAGAGACGGCCCCAACCCGGGGTCGGCTCTTGGAAATCGAGGCCGCCGGCTTTAAGGTGGAACCCGATCGATTGGGTCGCGACGCCGTGAATGTCAGTACGACAGTTGCCAGACTGGAAAAGCTGGGGGTCCGGGTACATTGTTTGGCGTTGGGGGGCGTAGACCTCACCAGTTCTGCCGGAAAACTGACCATGGGTGTCATCAATGCGGTTGCCCAGTTTGAAGGGACCTGCTGAAAGAAAGAACCTGGAGTGGACTGGAAGCCGCCCGCAAGCGGGGACGGATTGGAGGCAGACGACCGAAGCTGACGGGACCGCAACAAACCAAAATTGTACAGATGGTTTCAATAGGCGGGAGAACCGCAGCTGAGGCCGCCCGCCTGTTTGGTGTTCACCGTTCGACGGTATCGCGATTGTTGCGGAACAGGCCACTGTGATGATGCCCGACACAACGCAGACAGATTGGGCAGGACGAACGAATGATAGAGAAGGATATAGGAATGATAGAGAAGGATATAGGTTAGATGCACTCCAACGCTAAAGAAAACTATTATGGCGGGTAAAGCTTCCATGAATCATAAATCCCGCCCTTCCACTGTGTTGCCAAACCCAACCGGATCCGGGCGCCGGATCGCAGCTTTAAATTAAGTGAACGCCGGAAAATCGCGTTCGGATGGTATGGCAGAAAGTTCAGCCATCTTGATTTCATCCTGCCTTATTTGCCCACCGATTGTGGACACTTTTGCGATGTGTTCGGGGGGTGTCACAATCATTGACTATTGACAATAGGCACTGTACAATTCAGTCATGATCAAGGCTTTCCGGCATCGGAGGCTTCATGAGCTTTACCAGCGCGGCAGGTCACCGAAAGTGGCACAGAGGCACGTTCCCAAGCTTTTGCGTATTCTCACCGCCCTGGACCAAAGCACGGGCCCGGAAGGGATGGATGTTCCCGGTTTTCGATTACATCCTCTGAAGGGCCGCCGACTGGGATATTACGCGGTCTCCGTCTCGGGTAACTGGCGAGTGACGTTTCGGTTTGAGAGCAATCACGTCGTGGAGGTCGACTATTTGGACTATCATTAGGAGTTTCTGTCATGGCAATGAACAATCCCGTCCACCCCGGTGTCCTCGTCCGTGAGGACTGCCTGAAACCATTGGGCCTGTCCGTCACTGAAGGCGCAAGGTGTCTGGGTGTCGGACGCCAGACACTGTCCAACCTGGTCAACGAGAAGGCATCCGTTTCAATCGAGATGGCATACCGGCTTTCGAAGGCCTTCGGGTCGACGCCCGCAACCTGGCTGGGCATGCAGTTGGCCTTCGATCTCGCCCGTTCCCGTCATCTGGAAAGCGCAATCAAGCTGAAGCGAATCGCGGCCGCCTGACTTCCACTTCTTGACAATACGTTTCCTGTTTGCAGGTTGGGATAGTAAACGGCTCTCACTGGATCCAAACAGTATCAATTGTTTTCTTATCTCCACGGGAGTAACAAAACCGACGTTTTCTCTCCGTAGATGTGTATTCCAGAGGAAGGTGACTACCCATTTCACGGTAAGGTGGACTTTTCACTACTGAATGGAGGAGTCCACGATGCCCGCAAAGAGGTTGTCCATGAGAAAGATCAAAGAAGTCCTTCGTGAAGAAAGCAGACGGATTGAGCCACCGGCAAATCGCCCGCAGCTGCGGAATCAGCCGTCCGACCGTATCGAACTTTGTCCGCCGAGCCGAGCAAGCGGGGGTCCGTTGGCCGCTGCCCGAATCGATGAGCGAGGAAGCGCTCGAAACGAAACGGTTTCCCCCGCTGGCGATCCCGCACCCAATCCATGATCCGGGACCGCACCGGTAAACCGATCCGGCGGTTCG
>WTGA01000079.1 GCA_011523765.1 Gammaproteobacteria bacterium | reverse complement strand
CATCAAGGTCAATCAGAACAAGCTGTCCGACACCCAGACGCGCGAGATATTCCACAACCAAGGACCCGGCCCCGCCCAGCCCCACCACCGCCACTTTGCTCGCTCCCAGCACGGCTTGCCCGGAATCCCCGAACATGCGAACCTGCCGGTCGAAATCCACGCCTGCTGCAGTCGCACGCTGAGGGTTAGCATAGAATCTTCTGATGGTTTGTCCGATGATTCGGTAGGATCCAAGCTCACGACGTGTACCATCAGGCATCCAGATGTCTGCAGCCACAGCGCGGCGGCCAAAGACTAGCGCACCGACTGGTACGCCTTTACCGATGTCGAGCAATGCCGGATAGCCTCGCTCATGAGAGTCCATGTCGACCTTGCTGAAGCGCACGGACCTGTCGGACCCGTGATTGTGCACCGCCAAGTAGGCCATACGCTCGTCACGGCATCGCACGATCTGCCGGTGGATGAATGTCGGGTCCAGCGCCCGGCAGCCGTAATTTCCGGAAACGTAGTCTGTCCCCACTCTAGCCAGCTCCACGGCATTGACCAGCAGGCGAAGCCCGGTGCCATGAGACACGATCCCTGCTCTCAGTACTGCACCGTATTCATCACCATCGCCTGGATAGAGATGCGCCATCAAGCGGTCGTGATCCTCTTTCCTGATCACGACATTGCATATCGGTTCGCTCTGCATTAGGCCTTGTCGAGGAAGTCGAGGATCTTCAGGAACTTGGCCACGGCGGTCTGTTCGGAATTCTCCATCCGGTTGTTGCGTCGGGAGATCTGGATTGCCGGGCGTCCACAGAAATTATGCCCTTCCGTGACAGGAGCTTCAAAAGCGTTGCCGTCCCGACGCCGCACTGCAGCATCCATAAATACCGGATAGATGTCGGCATATGGATATTGGGCAGGAATATGCCCCCCCATCCAGGAATGATCGGGACCGTAGCGCGCACCGATGGTCACACTCTCGACCACCACGTGAGCCCCTCCCTCTCCGTCTTCGTTAACCGTGAGCTCCGAAGAAGGAAAAGCCCGTTTCAGCTCTTCGATCGCCTCGTCGACTTCCGCCTTCATACCGTAGTCCGCATCAGCTGTTGTCATCGGGCTCGATGGCCGTGAAGCTCAAATGCTCGCGAATATCGACCTTGTCATCGTCTCCGATGACCTTGGCGGTGCCGTTTGGCATCTCCTGTTGCAAGACAAACTTCACGGTAACATTGACACCCTGATTTATCGCCGCACTTTTGATTTCCAAGCCCAACGCCGGCTCCTCCAGCATCTGCACTTTCTTGCCGTTGACCTCGATCTCGACCTTCTTCGGCTCCACACTGAGAACCTCTTCAGTCTTCGTGGCCCCGTCATTATCGGGTCCGCTTACTTCTGCGTTCGTCATCATTGAATTGCCCTATTGACATAAAGTTGCTGATGAGCAAGAATATAAGGGTTCCGAAATAGCATGTCAATTGCTTTTTCGCAATTTCTTTGGCGATCTTGAAAGATACTGAACATGTGGATGAGCACATCAGGACCTATGGCATTCCGGCCAATTCTCGGCCGATCCTTCGCCGGCATGTCGTCGGAGTGCATGGTATGACCCAACGCAACCGATTCGATTTTCCGTCCTTCTATGCCGTTCTCAGCACCACGGTGAAGGTGCGAAACACCACCTGGAAGGCCGTAAGCGAGCAGACGGGCGTCTCCCAGACCACGCTCTCCCGCATGTCGCTCGGCCGTCAGCCTGATGCTGCCAGCCTCACTGCCCTGTCGGCCTGGTCAGGGCTCGATCCTGTCGAGTTCATGTCCACACCACGCCACATGCGAGAACCGATCGCCATGATCTCCAAGTTGCTCCGCGAGGATCCCAACCTTGATCGCACCGGAGCTGACGCGCTGGAGACCATCATCACGGCGGCCTATGATCGCTTCAGACGCCAAGGCGAAGACCGCTAGTTTCGGATGATGGCAGCATTCGGGGCCATTTCCTCGCCCTGTGCCTGTTTTGCTTTCTTCCCCGCGATAGCCTTCTGACGCCTGGATGCTGAGTCTGGCGAGAACCGTCGTTCTGCGGCCCGTTCTTCGTTCTTCCTGACCTCCTTTTCGATGTCGGGGATCGTCCGTTCCTTCATTGATGTCGCGTAGGCTTCCATTACGTCGTCATCCAGCGCCTTGGCACCCTTCTTGTCGAGATAACTAATCAGTCTACTGTTCATATGTTCCTCTCTGGTTTGGTCGCATCTGTGCAATTTTCGGTTGTTTCACTGGTACCATTTCACGGGCCGTAGATTCGTCTCCATACGGGTCAACGGCGTATCCGCGGGCCGCCGGAGCTGAATCTTGCGCCCCTTAATCCCCCCAGAGGACCGATCAAATACAAATGCCAGGTTATGATTATGGCACAGCCACATGGGCTGCTCGTCCTTTTGGCTCGCACTGGCGTCCAGAACCATCCGAACCGTGATATGCTTTTTCTTCCATTGCTCTTCGGACGCATACTCGATCACCCAGACGAACTGTGTCGTTTTAAGATGCATGAGCAGATCTGCCAGCTCATCTCCGAACTGCGAGACATTCTCTCGTGCAAAACGCCTGAGTGCCGACACAGTAGTTATGAAGTACCGTTGCAACAGCGTGTCTTCTTCAGGCAGATTCAGCACCGCCTTGTAGATTGGATACATAGTATTGCGGGAAAACGATTCCACAGCTAGCGCAGGGTAAAAGATCTTATCCGGCAACGGAACGATAAAGGCGTCGAAATCATCTGCAGTATAGCTCTCGATTTCCACTTCCGACTTCGTGCCGTCCCCGATGCCCACGGTGCTATAGGGCAACCTGTTGTCGTCAACCGCAAGAAGACTGCTCACCAGCGACCAAACGTGAGAATTATCCCTATTTGAGTCCTCCCGTTCGTCGCGCCACTCATAGCCCGCCAGCACGATGGCATGACCTTCATTGTCCATCCCTTCGCTCTGCAACGACACGAACAACGGAAAACCGGAGTCTAGGTAACTCAGCAACTGCGCAAAGAACCTGCCGTCGTTGACCCATTTCTGGCGTCCCTTCTCATCCTCGTCCCACTCCCTGACGATCATCACCGGATAGCAGCCCGCAGCCTGAAAGATCCGTTCCGCCTCATACACGTTCAGGCCTAGCGATGGTGTCAGTCCGCCCGGATCGAACGGTTTCGCCAGCATCGTGATGTCATGCACCAGCAACTCCCGGTGCTGTGCATACTTCTCGCTGTAGTGCCGGAGAATGGCCCAGCAGGACACATGTGCGCACACTGAGATATCTGCATGCTGTGCCATGGATGGAAAGCCCCAGACCGACAGCTTGTATCCGAGCAAGTGAACCTTGTGGCACGCCTGAATCGCATTGCCCCGCGCACCGATTCGAATTCGTGGAGAAAGCAGCGAACGGCCGAAGGTCGCCGTGATCGTCGGCCTCAGCACCACATATCCGAAATAGTGGTGTTCGAGCCAAGAGTCCGGTCCCCGCAATTCCAAGGGGGATTCGCTGAAGGTCACATCCTTGTCAAAGAAGTGCAGCCTGACACAATCCTGCCGATATGCCCGCCCCATCTTCGCGTAGAAATTGTAGAAGGTGCTTCTGTAGTCCTTGTCGATGTAGTCGTGTTCGACAAGGACACCGCTAACCACGTCGGAAATATTGTTCTTCAGCTCCTGCGCAATTGCTATTGGCCCAAACTCTACGTCCAGAATACCATCCAACTTTTCATAGTCGTCTTGATTGTCGATCTGCAGCCACGTATATCCACCGGGTGTAATTTCTTGTGACTCTTCACTCATCGTTTTTCATTCATCCATTGTCTGCGTGTTTCACTCAAGGTAACCACCCATCGGAGCGCAACGACGCGGGTCCTGTATGATGTATTATGCTTCGAAGGGGGTGTCAAGAGCAAATGTCGCGAGCAAATAGACTTTCCGGTTCTGTAGCACATGGATTGTCCGCTTCAGTCTCGGATTACACGGCAGCCCGGCGGCGGACGTTACGCGGCGATCTTTGCATAGTCTACCATCAGTCGGCCTGTGGCATCCTGCCAGACCAGTTCCCGAGGTCCGTGATGGACCGCCGGGGAGCCATCCGGATACTCAGGACCTTCACCCTGGCCTTGACATCATGACATCGGTGCCGGTCCTCGGGGGGTCTGCAGCACCCGGCGCTGGAAAGACACACCGTTGTCGGGCCTCACGGTCCGCTTAAGATGCTCGCACAGAATGTCGTCGAGCACAGGCCGTTCCGAACAAACCCATCTTCGGAATCTCCCGGGTCGGACTGCCAGGGGAAAGCAGAGCGCAGCTGCCCGGAGCGGGATTACCAGCGGCCGATAATGATCCCGTATTCCTCGTCCCTCTGCGGCCCCTGCCCCTCCAGGACACCGTACTCCAGGCCGACCCGTCGCTTGAGCGAGTACTGCCACTGGAAAATGGCCTCTTTCATGCGCTGGCGAACCGGTTCCAGCCGGGGGTCCCGGCCTAGGTCCACCAGTTCATCGGGGTCCGTTTTCAGGTCAAACAGCTGTGGGGGAAACCCCTGGTAGTAGATAAATTTCCAGCAGTGGTCCCGGGCCATGGTTGCACGGCACCGGTCGGGCTCAATCCCCAGAATGCCGCGGGCCCCGCGTTCCGAATAATCGATTTCGCTGATCGCAACTTCGCGCCATGACCGGGGAGTGGAAGGCGACCGCAGCAGGGGCAGGAGGGAACGTCCCTCGACGCGCTCGCGACAGACCGCACCGCCTGCGAACTCCACGAAAGTCGGGACGATGTCCACCGACTCGACCAGTTCCCTGCGCACCGAATTGCGTGTGGAATCCGCTTCGCGGCCGGGGTCCACCACAATCATGGGAAGCTTGACTGACGGTTCGTGAAACAGGTCTTTTTCCCCCAGCCAGTGGTCCCCGAGGTAATCCCCATGGTCCGAGGTGAATACGATCAGGGTGTTTTCCAGCAATCCACGGGTGTCGAGGAAGTCCATCAATCGTCCGATATGGTCATCGACCTGCTTGACCAGTCCCATGTAGACCGGGATGACGGTATCGCGCACTTCCTTTCTGGAATAGGACTCGCTGTATTCCAGCTGCATGAAGGCTTCCACCACGGGGTGGGGCGCTGCACGCTCTGCGTCGTTGCGAACGACCTCCTGGATATCCTCCGTGCCAAACATGCCGCAGTACGGTGCCGGGGCAATCACCGGCCAATGGGGCTTGATGTAGCTCAGGTGGAGACACCATGGCCGGTCTCCCGCTTCCCGGATAAAATCCATGGCCCGCCGTGTGGTGAACGCGGTTTCCGAGTGCGGTTCAGGGACCGCCGCGGGAAATGCCGAGCTGCGAAGTGCCCACCCTGAATGCAGCCGGCCCTCCTTGTCCACCCCGCTGTTTGCCCGGCTGTCCCAAGGATTCGCATCGTCATAACCCACGGATTTCAGGTACCGGGTATACCCCTGGTTTTCAGGAAGGACCGGGTCGGGATACAACCCCTCGTGCCATTCATAGGGCTCAAATCCCCCGCTGGCGGCCGCCCGGGCGTATTTCGAATCCAGGCGGATGCCCGCATCCCGCATGTCGGCCCTGTGCTTGCGGCTGTGGGTTTTTCCCACCACCGCAGTCCGGTAACCGAGGGGCCGGAGATAGTCGGCCAGCATTTTCTCTCCCAGCTGGGTGGCATCCTCATTGCCCATCACCCCGTGGCTCGACTGGTAACGGCCGGTATAGAAACTCGCCCGGGACGGCGCACACAGGGGGGCTTGGCAAAAAGCGTTCTCAAATCTCACCCCCCTTCTGGCGAGTCCGTCGATATGGGGGGTCGCCAGCGACCGGTGCCCGTAACAGGACAGGTAGTCCTGCCGGAGCTGGTCGCACATGATGAACAGGATATTGGGCGATGGGTTCATGGACGCACCCCGGCTAGCGGACGGAGCCCTCCAGTATCTGCACGGTCTTGAGGTCGCTGTGGAAGTCCAGTGCGTAGTCCCCCCCTTCCCGGCCGATACCGCTGATTCCACAGCCGCCGAAAGGAGCGGTCAGGTCACGGACCAGAAACGTGTTCACCCACACCGTGCCCGCCCGCACCGCGCGTCCCATGCGTTCTGCGCGTTTTGCATCCGACGTGTAGACGATTCCGGACAGGCCATACTCGGTACTGTTGGCAAGCCCGACGGCCTGGGGTTCGCTGTCGAACGTCTGCAGGGTCAGCACGGGACCGAAAATTTCCTTCTGGACCACTTCCGACTCATTGGAGGCCGGTTCAATCAGGGTCGGCTGGTACCAGAGCTTCCCGGCCTCGAATCGCTGGCCGCCGAAGATGATCCGGTCGCCGGCCTCCCGGGCTCTTCGGACGAAACCTTCCACCCGTTCCAGGTGCACGGGGTGAATGGCCGCGCTCAGCGTGGTCCCGGGGTCGCGGCTGTCCCCATAGACATGCTGCTCGGTGTACAGGACAAAATGTTCCATGAATTCGGATTTGACGGAAGACTCGACGAGCAACCGTGTTCCGGCGAGACAGACCTGTCCCGAGTCCTCAAACTGTGCCGCGGCCTTCCGCGCGGCCGCTTCGATGTCGGCATCCGCAAAAACGATCAGCGGTCCCTTCCCGCCCAGCTCGGCAGTGAACGGGACGATGTTTTGTGCCGCAGCGACACCAATGTGCCGTGCGGTTTCCGGAGACCCGGTGAAGGAGATGCGGCGCACCCTCGGGTCCGACACCAGGTCGGCTCCCACCTCGCTGCCCAGCCCCTGGACGACGTTGAAGGCCCCTTCCGGGAACCCGGCCTCGTTGGCCAGGTCCGCCAGCAGGCTGGCGGACAGCGGGGACCACTCTGCCGGCTTCAGGATTACCGAGTTTCCGGCAGCCAGTGCCGGTGCCAGCTTCCAGGTGGACAGCATGAACGGGGCATTCCACGGGGTGATGATGACCGCCGGCCCGGCGGGGTCGCGGACCACGCGGTTCCGGGTGCCTTTTGAGGACCAGCAGCGTTCCTCGTACCCGGCCACCAGTTCGGCATAGTTGCGGAAGTTCAGGGCACCGCGTGGAACCAGCCGGCGCTGGAGGCTTTCGTGCAGCATGGCCATGTCCAGGCATTCAATGGCGGCAATCTCCGCCGCATGGGCATCAATCAGGTCTGCCAGCCTGCACAGGACCGTGGCCCGTTCGGATGGTTTGAGTGCGGACCACCGGTGGAAGCCCTTCACTGCAGCGGCAACGGCCATCTCCGCGGTGCGGCGGGTCCCCCGTGACACGTCGGCCAGCCTGAGGTTCCAGTCCAGGGGGGAACGGACTGCAAACGTGTGGTCCGATGCGACCCGCCTGCCGCCGATGAAATGGTGGGGCGAGACGGCTATTCCGTCAATGTCGGTTCTCTCGTTCGGGTCGGGCATGGCGGTTCGGGATCCGGATCCGGTTAACTCGTTTGGTTGCAAACAATATAAGTGAATGATAAGCTCCTTGGAGAAAATGTCAATCATGACCGACCCACACCCGTTCCGGAGGAAAATTTTCAGAGATGGGAGAAATCGTCGGGGCCGGATTGTTGTCCCATGCCCCCACTATCATGTTCCCGCAAAAATTGCGATACGCAATCAATGGCGGCCGGGAAATCAGCCTGGTCCCCGGTCTGCACCGGCTGCGCCGTGAAGTTCTGGATGAGCTGAAACCCGATACCATCCTGTTGTTCGATACCCACTGGTTCACGACGGTGGAGTTTGTGATCACTGCCCACCCGTGCCGGAAGGGCACGTACACCTCTGAAGAACTGCCTCGCGGCATGGCACAGATACCCTTTGAGATGACGGGTGACCCCGCCTTTGTCCGGCAGGTTTGCGCCCGGGTCAATGCCCGGGGGGTGCGCTGCCATGCCAGCGAAGACCCGGCCTTGCCGGTCCATTACCCGACCATCAACATCGCCCATTTTCTCAATGCCGGGGAGGCCTGGGTTTCCATGGGGGTCTGCCAGACCGCCCGGGACAACCATTTCCTGGCCGTGGGCCGGGGAATCGCCGATGCCGTGGCACAATCCGACCGGCGGGTCGTCCTGATTGCCAGCGGCGGCCTGAGTCACCGTTTCTGGCCCCTGGATGAGCTGGAGCAACACGAGACCTCGGACCCGGTCCATATTTTCACTCCCGAGGCACGGGCTGCGGACGAGAAGCGCCTGAAATGGTGGCAGCGGGGCGACCATGCGTCGGTGATCGACGGCATGGACGAATACCGGAAGCATGCGCCGGAAGGCCGGTTCGGCCATTACCTGATGATGGTCGGTGCGCTGGGAGGGAAAGGCTGTACCGCCAGGGGAAGGCTGTTCAGTGACTATGAGAATGCAACCGGGACCGGCCAGGTCCATGTGTGGTTTGACCGTCCCGGACCGGGATGGCAATGAACCGTTTCGCATGGTGAGGCAAGCGCCCGGCCCCTTAACAATCAACTGGTTTACCAATACTGGAGGAATCATGAAAAAACTACTCATCACCCTGATATTCAGCGTTGCGGTCCTGGTGCCCGTCGCCCAGGCAGAATATCCCGAAAAACCGGTTTCCTTCGTGGTGCCCTGGCCCCCCGGGGACCTCGAGGATGTCCTGACCCGGATGATCGCCGACGAATTCCAGTCCACCTACGGCGTGGCCGCGGCCGTGGTCAACAAACCCGGCGGCGGCGGCGGCCCGTTCCCGGGAGCGGTTGAAGTGGCCACGGCTCCGGCTGACGGCTACACCGTGGGGTCGTTCATCATTGCGGTTCCGACGGTCGGTCCGATGATCGGGATCCCGGAACTGAACCCGAATCCCTTTGAGCCATTGGGCAACTTCCTGACCTACCCATTTGTGATCGCCGCGGGAGAAAATGCGCCCTATGACGATATCCAGGGCCTGGCGGAGCATGCCCGAAGCAATGAGGTTGCACTCGGCCACTTTGGCGCACCGCTGATTCCAACCCGGGTTACCCTGGCATTGGCCAAGATGCTGGAGTTCAGCTACAGCTCCGATGCCGCATTTGATGCCCTGGACTGCAATACCCTGGCCTCCGGCGATGTGGATGTCATCAACACCACGCTGCAGCTGGTCCTTCCCTGCCTGGACCGCATCAAGGTCCTGGCTTCCGTGGGAGCCGAGAGGATTGCCCTGACCCCGGATGCCCCGACGGTGGCTGAAATTGCCCCGGAACTGAATATTGCCCTGTGGAACGGGCTGTTCGTGCACAAGGATACGCCGGCGGATGCCCGGGAGAAGATCATTGCCGTGGCAAAAAAGGTCGCACTGTCCGATGCCGCAAAAAAACTGGCCGCGGAAACCGGTGCATTGATCTACTGGCAGGATGCGGATGCCGCCAATGCCCAGATCGCCGCGGATATCGAAGCCCTTGGACGGCTCGACAAGCTGCTGGAGTAGCTCCCCCGGACCCCTGGCGGCCTGAACGGACCGCCAGGGGCGCGCAGCCGTCATTCGCCGAATCCCTGCCGATCGCCGCCGATGTCCGGTCCCGGCCCGAACAGGAAGACTTCCGGACCTGGCCGGCGCCCCGGGGATGTGGTCTTTGCCGCTTTTTTCCTGGTCGTCTCGCTCCTGCTCCTGTCCCAGCTGGGCAACGAAACGAAATGGGTCCAGGGCACCCGGGGTTTTGCCCAGCCCGCATTCTGGCCCGCTGTGGGCCTGGTCGGCATGTCGCTGTTCGCATGCCTGCATTTTCTGGGCACGGTATTGCCCTCTGGAGGCAAGGGCCATGTCCGGGAAACCGTTTTCTGGTTCCGGTCCCTTGAATATGCGATCTGGTTCATGGCGTATGTCTGGATCGTACCCCTCATCGGGTACCTGCCCGCCACGCTGTTCTTCGTCGTTTGCCTAGCTCTGCGCAACGGCTACCGGGACCCTCCCATGCTGCTGAAGGCCGCCGGGATGGGCGTTGTCATTGTGGTGGTGTTCAAAGGCCTGCTTTCTGTAAAGATCCCGGGGGGGCAACTCTATGAGCACCTGCCGGACGGGATGAGAAACTTCATGCTCCTGTACCTGTAGGCCCTGGCCATGGACCTGTTCTTGTCTTCCCTGCAAATGCTGGCCCGCTGGGATGTCATCGCAGCGCTGTTCATCGGCTCGATCGGCGGGGTCATCATCGGTGCCATTCCCGGAGTGGGTGCCGCGGTGGCCATTGCCATCCTCTTGCCGGCCACTTTTTCCATGGACCCGATCGTGGGATTGACGGTCCTGCTGGGCATCTATGGATCCTCCATGTACGGCGGGGCCATTCCGGCCATATTGATCAATACCCCGGGGACCGCGGTCAATGCGCTGACCACGTACGACGGCCATCCCATGGCCAAAAACGGAAATCCGGGACGGGCACTGTCCCTGGCCTATTCCGCCTCGTTCTTTGGTGGCATTTTCTCGGTCATCAGTCTCGTTCTCCTGTCCCAGTTGCTGGCGGTCATCGCACCTCACTTCGGCAGCCGTGAAATATTTCTCGCCGCCCTGCTTGGCATCGTTCTGGTGGTGCTGGCACATCGCGGACAGGTCTTCAGCGCCGGCATGCTGGCCTGCTTCGGCATCTTCCTGGGTACCGTGGGGCTGGAACCGGTCAAGTATACCCGCCGCTTTACCTTTGACCAGACCTGGCTGGCTTCGGGCATCGACCTGATTGTGGTGGTGCTTGGCCTGTTCGCACTGTCCCAGGCCTTTCTCCTGCTGGTCCAGGGCGATGAAAGACCCCGGCCCGGCCGGGTCACGGGCGGCCTGCTGGCAGGGCTGAAGGAACTGCTCGGCTTCAAGCGGGTGGCCTCGGTTTCCGCGTCATTCGGGGTACTGATGGGAATGATTCCGGGGGTCGGTGAATTTACCGCCCAGTTCCTGTCCTATACCTATGCCCAGAAAACATCCCGGGAACCGGACCGGTTCGGAAAAGGGGCTCCCGAAGGACTGATCGCTTCGGAAACGGCCAACAACGCCATTCCCGCCGCGGCGATGATCCCGCTGCTGGCACTGGGGATTCCGGGCGAAGCCCTGACGGCAATGATGTTGTCCGTGTTTTATGTCCACAATGTGATCCCCGGTCCCCAGCTGTTCGCCAACCAGCTGGATTTTGTCATGGCGCTGTACATCGCCCTGTTCCTGTTGAACATCATCGTCCTGGTGTTTTTGATCTTTTCCACCAACGGAATATTGCGGCTCGTGCGGATTCCCACCCGGTTTCTCGGGACCCTGATCCTCGCCCTGGGGTTTGTGGGTGTCTATTCACTGCGCAACTCGATGACGGACTGTGCCATGGCCGCGGGATTCGGGGTCTTCGGACTGATTCTGAAACGCCTGCAACTGCCCGTGGTGCCGGTCGTGCTGGGAATGGTACTCGGCGGCATCATGGAAGTGAAGCTGCGGTCCTCCATGGCGCGGGTGAAAACGCCCCTCGACTTCATTGACCGGCCCATCGCAGCCATGATCTTCGGCCTGATCGTGCTGGTGATCGGGATTCACCTCCACACTTCCTGGAAGCGCAGGAAACGCAACGGCTACACGACCGGCCCGTGACCGCCCGCCGGTGCCGGAAACGCTGCCCGGGCCGGGGAAGACGGGTCAGTCCGTCATTCGGCGGGCATGGAATGCAATGTGCTCTTCGATGAAGCTCGCAATGAAATAATAACTGTGGTCATATCCCGGCTGCATCCTCAGGGTCAGCGCCTGTCCCGCCTCTTCGCATGCGCCCTGGAGCAGTTCCGGTTTCAGCTGCCCCGCCAGAAAATCATCGTCGGTGCCCTGGTCCACCAGAATCTCTCCGCTTCCCATGCCCTGCTTGATCAGGGAAGTGGCATCATAGGGCTCCCATCGGGACGGGTCATCCCCCAGGTAGCCGCGCAGGGCCTTGACGCCCCAGGGACACCGCATGGGAGAACAGATCGGGGCAAACGCCGAGATGGACCGGTATTTTTCAGGATTCTTCAGGCCGATCGTGAGGGCACCATGACCGCCCATGGAATGCCCGGTGATCGCCTGCCGGTGGACATCCACATTGAATTTCGAGCACACCAGTTCCTGCAGCTCCCCGGTAATATAGCTGTACATCCGGTAATTCCGGTCCCAGGGAGCCCGGACAGCATCCACATAAAATCCCGCCCCGGTACCAAAATCATATTCCTCCTCCTCCCCCGGTATGCCGGCACCGCGGGGACTGGTATCCGGGACGACCAGCAGCCAGCCATGGTTGGCGGCATGGCGCTGGGCACCCGCCTTGGTAGTGAAATTTTCTTCGGTACAGGTCAGTCCGGACAAAAACCACAATACCGGCACGGGGCCGCGGTTGATCGCCGGGGGCTGGTACACCGAAAACCGCATCGGCGTACCCGTCGTTTCGGATGGATGGCGGTAGACCCCCTGTACTCCGCCAAAGCATTGCTGTTCACTGATGACTTCCATCTGCAAAACCCCGGAACTCACGAATCATACAGCACCACGCTGCGGATCGATTCACCGGCGTGCATCAAGTCAAAGGCATCGTTGATCCGGTCAAGAGGCATGGTGTGGGTAATCAGGTCATCTATATTGATTTTTCCGTCCATGTACCAGTCCACGATCCTGGGGACATCCGTCCGGCCCCTGGCTCCGCCGAATGCGGTCCCCCGCCATACCCGGCCGGTGACCAGCTGAAATGGCCGGGTGCTGATTTCCTGGCCGGCCCCCGCCACCCCGATAATCACGCTTTCCCCCC
>WTGA01000053.1 GCA_011523765.1 Gammaproteobacteria bacterium | reverse complement strand
TTCCAAGGGACTTTCACCCTCTACCATTTGCCAGTTCGCCTGGCGTACCGGAACAGCGGCTGATCGTCTGACCCGAGGGAGGAGCCGGATGCCTTAGCGGGCCTGTCCGGATCTGTGTGGGGGGTGCCCGGTAACGGGCATTCCTACCACGACCCTGTACATTTCCCCGATAACGGACGCATCCGGCCAAAAACCATCCCCACGAATGACGACAAAGTGGCGAAGAGACCGGTCACGGTCAATGCATTACAACCACCCCGCCCGGGTCAGCACCTGTGCATGCCCTTCTCCCCTTCGGTCAGATGCGGCGGTCACCGCCCCGCTTTTCCGGTCCAGCATGACAACCTGCATATTTCCCCAGGTCCGGGCCAGGGGTTTGAATTCGTGTCCCCTCTCTTCCAGCCGGGAGATGACTTCCTCCGACAGGGCTCCGGGTTCCAGTTGAATGGAATCCGGGAGATACTGATGATGGAACCGCGGTCGATTGACCATGGTTTCCGCACTTTCTCCCTGGTAAAACTCCAGTGCAGCCAGCAGGACCATGGAAATGATCCGGCTTCCACCCGGGGTCCCCATTGCAGCAATCCGGTCACCGGTTTCCAGGAAAGTGGGACTCATGCTTGAGAGCATGCGTTTTCCCGGCTCAATGGCATTGGCCTGCGCGCCGACCAGGCCGTACGCATTCGGCACTCCCGGTTTGGCTGAAAAATCATCCATTTCGTCATTCAGCAGCACCCCCGTTCTGGCGGGCACCACACCGGACCCAAACGGATAGTTGATGGACAAGGTGGCCGCCACCATGTTCCCCTCCTCGTCAATGACCGAGAAATGGGTCGTATCCTCCCCGGAACCGGCATCCGTCCAGGTGGGCGCAAGATGATCGCTCCGGGTGGCCCGGTCCATCCGCAGGGACTGGTTCAGGCCCCGGGCATACTGCTTGTCCTGCAGCATGACAACGGGCACCTCGACAAATCCGGGGTCCCCCATGTACTGTGCCCGGTCCCGGTATCCCCGGCGCATCGCTTCCACGAGAACATGGGCAAAATCCGCTCCATCCATGGCAGAAAGATCATGATTTTCCAGGATATTCAGGGTTTCGGCCAATACCAGCCCGCCGGATGACGGCAGGGAGGCGGACACCAGTTTCATTTCATTGAATTCGATGGCAACCGGTTCACGCAGGACAACCTGGTATCCGGCCAGGTCCTCCAGCGTCCAGATCCCGCCCGCCTGCCGGACCCCTTCTACCAGCCGCTCCGCCATCTCTCCGGAATAGAAGCCGTCGTGCCCCTTTACCGCCAGGGTCCACAGCGTGTCGGCCAGGTCCTCCTGGATGATCCGTTCTCCGACCCGGGGAACCTGCCCGTCCACCAGAAAGATTTCCGCTGCAGCCGGGGACATTCGGATCACGTCGGCACGCCATTTCATCAGTCTGTGAAAACGCTTTCCCACCACAAACCCTTCCCTGGCGGCTTCAATGGCCGGCAACAATGACAGGGTCAGGGGAAACCGCCCCCGGTTCTTCGCCAGCCAGACCAGGGCGGCCGGCTCACCGGGGATTGCGGCCGCCAGTCCGCCATTGATGGAAAGGCCGGGAACGGCATTCCCCTCCCCGTCCAGGAACATGTCCCGGGTTGCCGCCAACGGTGCGGTTTCCCGGCCGTCCAGCATGATGGATTCTTCCTCATCGGCATCGTAAAGCAACCAGAATCCGCCTCCGCCAATTCCGGACCCGGCAGGTTCCACCACGGCAAGCGTGGCGGTAACCGCCACCGCGGCATCAAAGGCATTCCCCCCCTGCTGAAGGATCCTGATTCCGGCGGCAGTGGCCAGGGGATGGGCGGATGCCACCCCGGCAGCGGCCTGCACAGGCCCTGAGAACAGGCCCAGGCACAGGCCCAGGCACAGGCCCAGGCACAGCAGGCCGGTTTTCAATCGTGAATCAGCCAAGTTTCGTCTCGGTGCCGGCCGGTCCCGTGTCAATGAATGTCCGGCGGTAATATCTCAATTCTTCAATCGATTCGCGGATATCATCCATGGCCTGGTGCGTGTTGCGTTTCCGGAATCCCTCCACCAGATCAGGACGCCACCGGATGACCAGTTCCTTCAGGGAACTGACATCCAGGTTGCGGTAGTGCAGGTATTTTTCAAGGTCGGGCATGTACCGTGCCAGAAACCGCCGGTCCTGGCACACCGAATTGCCACACAATGGCGACTGGTTGGCCCGGACATGCCTTGAAATGAATCGGATCGTTTCACGTTCAGCCTCACGCTCGGTCAGGCTGGATTCCCGGACCCGCCGTACCAGGCCGCTTTCGGTATGGGTCCGGGTATTCCATTCATCCATTGCGGCCAACCGCTGCAGGGACTGGTGGATCGCAAAGACCGGACCCTCCTCCAGAACATTCAGGTGAGGGTCCGTAACGATGGTGGCGATTTCGATGATCCGGTCCTCTTCAGGAGACAGCCCGGTCATTTCCAGATCAATCCAGACGAGATTTTTCGAAGGCATTCAGTACTCCTGGATCAGTTTCAGTTGGTTCACCGCGGCCAACAGGGAAACCGCCGCGGTTTCGGTTCGTAACACCTGGTTGCTCAGTCTTAGTTTCAATGCGTTTCTCCGGGACATCAGCTGCCTTTCCGTTTCACTGAAGCCGCCTTCGGGCCCCACCAGCATCCGCACTTCCCGGATTCCCGGAGTGATTTCCGCATTGGCGGTTTCCATGGATTTCCCTTCCAGGTCACCGATCACGATCAGGGTATCCGGTGGACTGGAATCCAGCACCGACCGGATGGACCTTGCGTCCTCAATCACCGGGAAGTGACACTGCCTGCACTGTTTGCAGGCACCGGTCACGATTCTTCGCCACCGGTCTTTCATTTTTTGCTGGTATTTCACCACACTATACTCGCAGATCAGCGGGATGTATGCACTCATGCCCAACTGGGTGGCCATGCCGAGCAATACGGACTGCCTTTCCCCCTTGGGAATCGCGGCGGCCAGTGTTTTCCGGACCACCGGCCGTTCCTCCAGAACGGACGATTCGACTCGGACGGTGAGACCGTCCCTCTTCTTCCGGATGGAGAGGACTGCAGCGGTGGCCCGGACCCCCTGTCCATTGGTCAACAGCAACTGATCTCCGCACCGCAAACGGCGGCTCTGCAGGATATGACCGGACTCTGCGCCCGTTATGTGCTTGTTTTCTCCCGGGTTCAGGTCGGAATCCAGGTAGAACATGGGCCGGGACCGGAAATTCTCCATGTGACACCCTGGGTTTTCAGTGCGGTTTGTAGATATCGAACCGGACAAGCTTGCCCCGGGTCTCGCCGACTTTCCCGGATGCAATGGGGTCCGCATGGTGCGGCCGTTTGACCACGACCCGCTTCTTTGCATGCCGCATGGCCTGGTCAAACAGGTCCCGGGTATCCTGTCCGGGGCCCACCAGCGCACGAAGAATCCTCATTCCCTTTCGGGGGGCGGGGGATTTGGGGTGCCCGGGATACATGGGGTCCAGGTAGATCACGTCGGCCCGGGGGCGGATTCCGGGGATGACACGGGTGCTGTCACCATGCACCAGTTCCATGCGGTCCACCAGCTCCCGGTTGACTGGCTGGTCCAGGGCGTGCTTGAGCATTGCAGCGACAACCCGATCCTGTTCCACCGCCGTTACCCGGAACCCTGAAACGGCCAGGTGAACGGCATCCACGCACCACCCCGCCGTGGCATCGACCACGTGGCCCGCTCCCGGACCCATGGCCCTCAACAGGGGGTCCCTGCCTTTCGACCGGCGGTGTTTCCGCAAATCCACAATCCAGGGCCTGAACCGGGGTGACCCCGTCATGTGAAGCATCAGCCGGTCACCCTTGAACTCCAGCAAAAACGGCCCGGCAGGCATTTGGTGGTCCTCCAGGAGCCGGAGATCCAGAGAGGTTGCGAGAGCATTCGCCTGCCCGGCATTCAGGGAATCGCTCTTGATCGCAACCGGCGGCATCATGACGGGTGAACAGGCAGGAGGAGCATTTATTTTTTCGGTGAATTTACTGCTAAAATCATCCCAATACATCTGAAACGTAACCAAACGAGGTATTGTATGGGTTTTCTGGCAGGTAAAAAAGCATTAATCACCGGCGTTGCAAGCAACCGTTCCATCGCATGGGGGGTGGCCCAGGCCATGCAGCGTGAAGGAGCCGAACTGGCCTTTACCTATCCCAATGACAGGATGAAAGGGCGAGTGGAGTCCCTGGCCGCAGAACTGGGGTCCGGCATTGTCCTGCCCTGCGATGTCGTCAGCGACCAGGAAATCGAGGACCTGTTCAGGTGCCTGGGCTCTGCCTGGGATGGCTTCGACATCCTCGTGCATTCCATTGCCTTCGCTCCCCGGGAAGAGCTGGAAGGGATGTACCTGGATGCCGTGACCCGTCATGGGTTCAATGCCGCCCACGAGATCAGTTCCTACAGTTTCGCCGCCCTGGCCAAAGCGGCCCGGCCGCTGATGGAAGGACGCAACGGAGCCATGATCACGTTGACCTACATCGGTTCCGTCCGTTCCATGCCCGGTTACAATGTCATGGGGCTGGCCAAGGCCAGCCTGGAAGCCAACGTACGCTATATCGCCCAGTCTCTCGGTGCCGACGGGATCCGGGTCAATGGCATTTCTGCCGGACCAATCCGCACCCTGGCGGCTGCAGGGATCAGGAACTTCAAGAAAATGATGGGGTATTTTGAAAAGGTGGCCCCCTTGGGACGGACCGTGACCATCCAGGAAGTGGGCAATACCGCCGCATTCCTGTGCTCGGACCTGGCTTCGGGCATCACGGGGGAAATCACATACGTGGATGGCGGGTTCAATACCGTCGGCATCAGCGAGCACTTTGTCAAGGACAGCGGGT
Source organism: Gammaproteobacteria bacterium (assembly GCA_011523765.1). Classification (GTDB taxonomy): domain Bacteria; phylum Pseudomonadota; class Gammaproteobacteria; order Arenicellales; family Poriferihabitantaceae; genus WTGA01. The sequence goes on along the minus strand of WTGA01000053.1, from coordinate 7,851 downwards.
AAACGTTGACTGATCCTCGGGCAAGCCCGGCATTCCCGGTGATGCACTCCGGTCCCCGCTGCAGTCCGGGCCGGCCTGCCTTTCGAAGAGGAATGGACGGGATGCGGGCCCCGGAAATGGAAGCCCCCGGAACCAGGGCCTCTTTGGGCAACATTCTCCAGCATGCGGCAGGACCCCCGGTCGGAGACCCCACCGGGGCCGGTTGCCGCCTGGTTCCGTAAAGTCATGTGTGGACGCTTCGCAAACCAGGTGGAAGGCATGGGAGCCTGGGGCGACCTCCTCGAAGACTGGCCGCACGATGTGCCCCGGGGATACAACATCGCCCCGACCCGGACGATTCCCGTATGGGTCCATGACCATTCAACCGGCGGCGCCCGGGGGCTCGGGATGCGCTGGGGCCTGATCCCTGCCTGGTCAAAAGTGCCGGCCCCCCGGTTTGCGACCTTTAACGCCCGGTCCGAGACCCTTGCGGAGAAACCGGCCTTCCGCCAGGCCTGGAAACGGTCCCAGACCTGCCTGGTTCCCGCACTGGGATACTATGAATGGACCGGAGAAAGGGGAAACCGGCAACCCTATTTCATTCGCACCCGGAACCGTGATCCTCTGGTCATGGCCGGGCTGTGGGATTACTGGCAGCAAGGAGGTCGGGGAATCCACTCCTGCACCATTATCACGCAACCCTCTGAAGGCCCCCTCCGGGACCTCCATGCGCGAATACCCGTCATGCTGGAACTGAACCAGGCACAGGCGTGGTTGCAGGACGGCATTCACCGCTTGAACCTGATTGTCAAGCAACCGCATACCGAAAGGCTGGACTTTTACCCGGTGAGCAAAGCCGTAAACCGAACCACGAGTGAAGGCCGGAATCTGATTGAGAAACTGGAAGGAACGGCATAGTGGGAGTGGGTATTGAGACGATGGAAGCACTGCGTCAATGAACGACCATCAGGAATTCGACTACATCATCATCGGGGCGGGTTCTTCCGGCTGTGTACTGGCGAACGAACTCAGCCGGGACCGCAACCACCAGGTGTTGCTGCTGGAAGCCGGCCCCATGGACAACAAGCTGCTGATCCATATGCCGGCAGGGGTCTACAGCGTTTTCAAGGACCCCGGCATTAACTGGAATTACCACAGCGAAATCGAAACCGGCATGGGGCATCGCCATATCACGCTGCCCAGGGGCAAGGTGCTCGGAGGCTCCTCGTCCATCAATGCCATGGTATACATGCGCGGTCATCCCAGGGACTACGACTACTGGGCAAAACACCATCACCTGCCGACCTGGACCTATGACCAGTGCCTGCCCTATTTCAAGCAATGCGAATCGTCCGACCGGGGGCCCAGTGACTGGCGTGGTACAGCGGGCCGGTTGGGGGTTACCCAGGGGAAACTCTCGAACCCGCTTTTTGACGCATTCATCGAGGCGGGCAAACAATCCGGCCAGGGGGTCACCGATGACCCCAATGGCTACAATCCCGAAGGCCTTGCCCGGTTGGACGCCACAATCAAAAACGGCCGGCGCTCCAGTGCCGCCGTGGCACACTTGAGGCCGGCCCTGTCGAGGGCCAACCTGACCCTGTGCACCCACGCACTGGTTCACCGGATCCTGAGTGAAAACCATCGTGCCACGGGCATCGAATTCGAGCACAAAAAAACCAGAATGCATGCCGTGGCGGCCCGGGAAGTCATCCTTTGTGCGGGCGCGGTCAATTCACCCCAGATTCTCATGCTGTCCGGAATCGGGCCCACGGAACACCTCAAGCAGGTTGGAATCGAACCGAAACACCACCTCCCCGGTGTCGGCCAGAATCTCCAGGACCACCTGTCCGTTTCCGTCGTCTATGAATCCACCCGGCCCATCACCTTTCATCATGCCGGCAATCCGTTGTACAAGCTGCTGGTGGGGAGCCAGTGGCTGTTGACCCGGAAAGGACTGGTTGCTTCCAACATCTGGGAAACCGGGGGGCTGATCCGGGGAGATGCGGACGTCGAATATCCGAATCTGCAATATCATTTTGCACCCGTCCATACGGACTATGCGGGCACCCGGGTCCAGCTGTACCAGGGCTTCACCACCCAGGTTGACCAGCTCCGACCCCGGAGCAAGGGCGAGATAACACTGCGGTCGGCCGACCCTGCCCATCGTCCCGCTGCACATTTCAACTACCTTTCCGACCCCTTCGACCTCGGGGAGTTGGTCCAGGCTGTAAAACGGGCCCGGGAACTGGTCTCCCAGCCGGCGTTCGATGCGTTCAGGGGGAAGGAACTGGCCCCGGGGGCTCATGTCCGGTCGAACCGCGACCTCGAAAATTTTGTCCGGTCAAACGCTTCCACAGACTATCATCCCAGTTGCACCTGCCGCATGGGTACGGACCCGATGGCCGTGGTCGATGCGAAAATGAAAGTGCACGGCATGGAGGGCCTCCGTGTGATCGACGGATCGGTCATGCCCGATATTGTGAGTGGAAATCTGAACGCGCCCATCCAGATGATCGGCTTGCGCGGCGCTGATTTCATACTGGGCCGAAACCCGCTCCCTCCCTTTCAGGCAGATTTCGCATTCAATCACCCGGCCTGACCCTGCCTGCCCGCCACCTGCCGAATCCCAGGAATTCCCCTGGCAGCGATCATGCCGCCACGGGAAGGGAACCCGATCAGTCCGGTGCAACCGGTGCCCGACCCGTCCGGTGATCGGGACCACCAGTGCCGGTCATGATGCGGAAAGTGTTGCCGGCATTTATTCCAGTCCGGACAGGTATTCCGCAATCGCTTCAATTTCCTGATCGCTGAGATTTTGTGTCACGGGGCTCATCAGCGCGGTCAGTCCGTTGTTCCGTGCCCCGCTCTTGATATCTGTGATTTGCCGGATCAGATAACCCTTCCCCAAGGATGCCAGAACCGGGTACTGGGTGCCGATGGGGGACCGGCCTTCGACCCCATGACAGGCAACGCAGCCCCGGTTGGAATACAGCCATTCCCCCTCCATCGACGCCACGGAGGCCCTTTCCGCTCCTGAATCATCCCCGTATTCAGCGTCCTCGCTTTCATCCGGTCCGGATGAGGCGGACTCCGGGTCGATGCCGTAGGTTTCCGTCAGATAGCGAATGACCGTATTCAGGTCCGTATCACTGGCTGACAACCCATTGCCTACCATGCGCTGCACCAGTGCAATCGCCTCTTCCTCGTTGGCCGGGGGAGCATTGTCCACCTGGGTGTAGGCATGGCACAAAGAACAGGTCTGTTCGAAAAGGCCTCTGGCCCGGGTGGTGTCGTACTCGTCATCCATACCCTTGTCATCCACCATTGCCGATGCGGATACCATCGCCTGCTGTGAACCGATGGCCTCCATGGCCGCTTCCCTGCGCTGCCGCAGGGATTCCTGGAGGGTGGGAGACACAGCGATCAGGTACGCGGTCACATACCATTGATCTTCTTCGCTGATCGGGGCCAGCACGGTGGACCGGTTGGCCATGCGGGCGACGGTCTGTTTCCAGCTGTGGGGCGTGCGGGGCCGTACCAGTACGGTTCGCAAATCGTGGCATTGCACGCATTGGGTCTGCAGCAATTTCCTCCCGGTATGCAATCCCTGCCGGGTGGCCAACTGCTCAAGCAGCAATTCGTCTTCAAGACCAATCCCGGGAAGCAGTTCTTCCACCCGCCCGATCATTTCATCCAGCCTGGCCTCCTCCCCCAGTGCCTGGTTCTGCAGATAGGCTTCACGCAGGGAAAATGGCAGGGTGAGCGCAATCAGCAGGAAGGTGCACAGGAACAGGGAAACGCCCAGCATGGGAACCAGTTTCGCTTCCATGTGCTTGAAAAACCGGACGATGCTGATTTTGGTAATGAGAATCACCCCGATCAGTATCCCCAAAGACAAATGGACCACGGTCCGTGCGGGCAATTCGATCTGGTAGGCCCACAACCTCGGGACCATCTGGTACATCAAATACAGGTAAATGAGGACGTAAACGAGTCCGAGCAGCCGGTGCAGCCGTACCAGGGAGACCGGGGCTTCACTTTTCAGTTTTTCGTGGTCAAACGGAAATTTCCATATATGGAACATTAAAAACGTCAAGGCCGCGGAAATGGCAACAAAGACGAGGCCAACCATGGTATTTCCGAAAGATGTCATGAATCACTCACCAGAAGTATTGCGCCCGGCAGGGCACCTGAAAAAGCGGGGCATCGCAGATCAATCCGGGTGAAGGCGGGAAAAATCAAACCGCCCGGCACGGTTTAGTGGCGGGCACCAGTAATACCCGCCCGTGACCGGTCTTGAAAACCGGAACAGCCCGTCCACAATCCCGTCATCCCGGCCGGTCATCCGGTTCATCTGCGCTTCAAAGGCATCAAAATTGCGACCGAAACCGACAAACATCAACCCGCTCCCGCTGGCGTTTGACCAGGGCAGGGACCGCCGCAGCAGAAAAGCTTCCGGGTCAAAACTTTCTTGGGCAGTCCGCTTGACATGGGCAAAGTCGGGGGCATCGAACTCCTCATTGGTTTCCCGGTCTCTGCCGATGGCGTGATCCTGCTCTTCCCGGGTCATGCTCCGGAACACATCAAAATCATGGACCCATTGCTGTACGGCAACATACGAGGAACCGTCCAGTCCCGGCCCCGCATCCCCGACAAAGGCCGTTTCCATCGCTTCGCGCCCGACCGGGTTCTCGGTTCCGTCTTCGTAACCCGTCAAATCCCGGCCAATGTCGTATTTGAATCCATCCAGCTGCCGGATGAGACGGGCCTCCTTGCCAAGCCCCCACGCCACCTCCATGGCCCGGTGAACATTGCCTCCAATCCCGTCCCCCCGAATGCACACCCACAGGTCCGATTGGGTAGCGGGGACCAGACACCCACCGTGATCGAAATTCGGGAAAGAGCGCAGATGCGGAACGGCCGATTCCAACTGCTCGAGCAGGCATTGGCCAAGTCCGATCATCAGGTTGCCGCCGGCATCCAGGCCGTTGAGCTTCTCGAGCACAGACGACCGGTTGACCGGCCGGGCAAAATCGAATTCCAGATATCGTGCATGGTCGGGGACAGCCGCCAATATTCCTGGTTGGAAGTTCATCTCGGAATTTCTCCTGTGGGCCACGAAAACACAAAGCGGGCAAATCCGCTTTTGCAGTTCCGCTATTCTATAATGAAGACGGCAAGTGGAGAAACCGCTCATTTTCGCCTGCGAAGGGACGACCCGGTTGTCCCGGGCACCGGGGCCCTCGCTCGTGAGCAGGCAAAACCGGGATCACCGGATGGCTGGCGGGAATGCCGTGCACCACCTTCCCATCCCCCTGCCATCCGCATACCGCCCGGGTCGACCCCGTCCCGGAACGGGGAAGAATGCCGCGCCGTCTTCCCGTGCCGGGCACGGCCGAACTGCACAACCGGGAAGGGACCTTTCGACGGAACATCGCCCGCCTGCACATCGACCAGTGCGGGTTCGGCAACCTGAACAGAATTTCCAAAACAACCCCCATAACCGGCTTCGCATTCCACAAAAATCTCATCTGATTTATAAAATATAATTGGTATCCTGTTATTATTAAATAATAATTTCAGAAAATTTTTTTGGGTAGCTCCGAAAGCTCCCCGATCCTGACCAGGCGTGAAGTCCATCGGGAACCGTGGCCGCGCATACACCGGATTTGAGCAGGATACGAAATTCCAGTATGGTGGGCATCGAAAAACAACAAAGACAAGGTAAAGATCATGGCACTCCCTCCACCGCTCGTTGAATTGAAAATAGAAAAAAAGAAATCCGGATTTTATGAAGGGTTCAATCAAACCGTCACGGTCAGTTCAAAAGTCCTCATTGCCCTGATCGTCATCTGGGCGGCCATGGACCCGGAGCGGGCCGGGCAGGTGCTCAGGGAAATCCAGAATTGGGCGCTGGAACATTTCAACGCCTACTATATCTATGCCGTGGCTTTTTACGTGATCGTTTGCCTGTTTATCGCCTTGTACCCGCCTTTTGGAAAAGTCAAACTGGGGCCCCCGGACGGGAAACCGGAATTTGCCGATTTCTCGTGGTTTTCGATGATGTTTGGTGCGGGAATCGGCATCGGCATGCTGGGCTATGCGGCAGCGGAACCGATATGGCATTTGGGGAACAATCCGGAAATCATTATGAGCAAGGAGGCGATTGTCGCTCTTTTTGCCAGCAACAACATAGCCCTGGGAGAAGGTGTTGATGTGTTTGCCGAATACCATAATCAATTGGCTGCGGGGGCGATTCCAGCGATCGATGGATTGGCCATTCCCAAAACGGAATCGGCCGTTGGGGGGGCGTATCGCTATGCATTCCTGCATTGGGGCCTGGGGACATGGGCCACCTATTCGCTGGTCGGCATCACCCTGGCCTTTTTCAGTTACCGGCGCGGTCTGCCATTGACGATCCGTTCGGGATTGAGTTCCCTGTTCGGCCGTTCGATGGAAGGCCCCCTGGGTAGTGTTGTGGATATCGCTGCCGTGTTGTCCACCCTGCTCGGGATATCACAGACCATCGGGCTGGGCCTCAATGCATTCGCGTCGGGACTGCACAATATTACCGGGGCGGACTGGCTGATGACCGCTGGAGAAAACCCGGAGCCCACCACGGGTGCCCTGTTGCTGTCTCTGGCGGTGGTGATGATCCTGTCTACCGCGTCTGCCCTGTCGGGAGTGGGAAAGGGGATCAAGTGGCTCAGCAACACCAATATGGTGCTGTCCTTTTCGTTGCTGACGTTTTTCCTGATATTCGGTGCGACCGCCTTTGCATTTGAATTGCTTGGCAAGGGAATCTTCAATTATATTGTCCATTTGCCGGCCATGACCCTGACGGTGTGGGATCCTTCAACGGAACTGGGTGGATGGCAGACAGGCTGGTCTGTCTTCTTCTGGGCCTGGGCGATCGCGTTCGGCACCTTTGTAGGCATTTTCCTGGCCCGCATATCCAAAAACCGCACGATCCGGGAATTCGTGGCCGGTGCCATTGTCGCGCCTTCGCTCATGTGCTTTATCTGGTTCACCTTCGTCGGCGGCACGGCCATCGACCTGGAATTGAGCGGGGCAGCGGAAGGGAGGATTTTTGGCTCGAACCTCACCTACCAGCTCTATGAAGTGATCAATATCATGCTGTCGCCTGCCCTGGCCACGCTGATGTCCATCATGATCGTGATTCTGTTGCTCACGTATCTGGTGACCTCGGCGGACTCTTCGATCCTGGTGATCAATACCATCAATTCAGGAGGTGACCATGCGGTCCAAACCGGCCAGAAACACCTGTTTATCTGGGGGATTGCACTGACCGCGGTGATTGGGGTCCTGTTGCTTGCGGGCGGCTTGAGGGCGATCCAGTCTGCAATGATTGTCGGCACCATTCCGTTTACGATGGTGTTGATACTCATGGGGGTCGGACTGCTCAAGGCCCTGTGGCGGGACAACATAAGAAGCAAGGAATCCGGCAACCGTTGAAATCCTGAACCGGGTCTCCCGGCACGAACCGCGGGAATGTATTGGCATCCAGGATGGCCGTCGGGCTGCAGCGGATACGGGGTGTAGCACCGCTTACGGCTACCCGGTCCGGCACAAAAAAACCCGCCACTTGGGCGGGTTTTTTTGTGATTGAATTTTGAATTCAAACAGTAACGTTCGAAGCCTGAAGTCCTTTCGGTCCGTTTTCTATTTCGAACTTGACGGTCTGGCCTTCTTTCAAGGTTTTGAACCCCGAGCCAAGAATGGAGCGATAATGCACGAACACATCCTCCCCGTTGCTTTGTGAAATAAACCCGAATCCCTTGGATTCGTTGAACCACTTAACAGTTCCTGTAACCATAATATTTTTATTACCTTGGTAAAATGTTCTAA
>WTGA01000151.1 GCA_011523765.1 Gammaproteobacteria bacterium | reverse complement strand
CTATAATGCGGATTTTCAAAACACTCTATCAGGCCATGAACCAACAGAATCCCGTGTTCATCCCCGGTCCAACGAACATCCCTGATCGTCTGCGGGCCGCAATGAACATCCCCACCCGGGACCATCGCGCCCCCGACTACATCGATGTCTTGCTGCCGTTGCTGGCAGACCTGAAGGAAATCTACAAACTGGGAGAGGGCGAAGTCTTTATTTTTCCGGCCAGCGGCACCGGGGGATGGGAGGCGGCTGTCACCAACACCCTGTCCCCGGGTGACCGGGTTCTGGCCGCCAGATACGGCATGTTTTCCCACAAGTGGATCGACCTGTGCATCCGGCATGGGCTGGACGTGGAGTTTGTCGAATGTGACTGGGGGTCCGGCGCACCCCTGGACTATTATCGGGAAAGGCTGGCATCGGACGGGAATCATGCAATCAAAGCGGTACTGGTCACACACAATGAAACCGCCACAGGGGTCCGCAGTGATATTGCCGGGGTCCGGCGTGCCATGGATGACAGCCATCATCCCGCAATGCTGTACGTCGACTGCGTCAGCTCCCTGGCCAGCATGGACTTCCGAATGGAGGACTGGGGGGTTGACCTGGCGGTCTCCGGTTCGCAGAAAGGTTTCATGCTGGCCGCCGGGATGGCCATTGTGGCGGCCAGCAACAAGGCACTGGAATCCATCCATTGTGCAAAGTGCCCGCGCTGTTTCTTTGATTTTCGCGACATGCTGGCACTGAACAAACACGGGGGATATCCCTATACCCCGCCCGTCCAGCTCATCAATGGCCTGCGGGAAAGCATCAACATGCTGAATGAGGAAGGGCTGGAAAATGTATTCACCCGCCATCACCGGATAGCCGAAGGCGTCCGCGCGGCAGTATCCGCCTGGGGTTTGCGGCTGTGTGCGAAATCGAGTGACCTGTATTCCGATACGGTCAGCGCCATTTACGTTCCCGATGGCCTGGACAGTGATGTGCTGACCAACCACGTCTATGAACGATATGGCCTGTCCTTTGGTGTCGGGCTTGGGGAAATGGCAGGAAAAGCCTTTCGCATTGGACATTTGGGAGCACTGTCGGATGTCATGATGCTGTCGGGCCTGGCGGCCATTGAAATGGCAATGAAAGATCTGGACTATCCTGTCTCGCTCGGTTCAGGTGTCGCGGCCGCCCAGCAATACTACCGCCAGACTGCCGGTCTGGCAGCATGATCCCGGCAATCCGGCCGTCCAGAGCATGTACATCCCCACCTTCGAAGATGTCCTCGAGGCGCGGGAACGAATCAAGCCGTATATCCATGCCACTCCCGTTGTGACCTCCCGGTACTTCAGTCAACTCACCGGAGCGGAATTGTTCTTCAAGTGCGAAAATTTCCAGAAAACGGGTGCGTTCAAAGCACGCGGCGCAGCCAATGCGGTGTTCAGCCTGTCGGATGAACAGGCCGGAAAGGGGGTGGCCACCCATTCCTCCGGCAATCACGCCGCGGCACTGAGTTATGCAGCCGGATGCCGTGGAATCCAGGCCACGGTGGTCATGCCGCGAAACGCCCCGGAAGCAAAGAAAACAGCGGTGCGGGGCTATGGCGGTCGAATCCTGGAATGCGGACCGACGACGGCGGAACGTGAAACCATGCTGGAAGCGCTGGTAGAGGAAACCGGTGCCCATTTTGTTCATCCCTACAATGACCACCGTGTGATTGCGGGCCAGGCAACCTGTGCTCATGAACTACACGAGCAAGCCGGCTCTTTGGATGCCGTGGTCGCACCCGTCGGTGGCGGAGGATTGATATCCGGCACCTGTTTGAGCCTGTCCGAAGTGTCACCGGATACCCGGGTCTATGCCGCAGAACCGGAGAATGCGGATGATGCCCGCCGTTCATTGCGGGCGGGCCGCCTGATCGGGGAGGGCATTCCAGTCACGGTGGCGGACGGATTAAAGACCGGCCTGCGCCCCCGCACCTGGCATTTTGTGTCCCGCCACGTAACGGATGTGTTGTGCGCAACGGAGGACGAGATCATTCATGCCATGCACCTCATCTGGCAAAGAATGAAAATAGTGGTGGAGCCCAGCAGCAGTGTGCCCCTGGCCACCATCCTGAATAACCGGGCACTGTTTGCGGGGAAGCGGGTCGGAGTGCTGATTTCGGGAGGGAACGTTTCCCTGAGGAAATTGCCCTGGATGAACAACGGATCGGAATCATTCAAACCGGGACGTTAGCCACCCCGGCCGCATGACGGCCGCCGGGCCGTTCACATGACGGCCAAACCGCGGTTTCAGACGAGCGTTTCTCCCAGTTTTTCTGCTCCGAACCGGACCACATCGGTCACCGGCAGCCCGGTTTCGTCCTCAAGCCGGTGAATTTCCGAAGCGGCCTCTTTCTCATCGACCAGTGCGGTATTGAGGGCAATGCCGACCGTTTCGGCTTTCGGCAGGGACCCGCATGCTGCGCTGAGCTCTTCGTTCAGTTGTATGAACTCCCTGAGCGGCGGGATGGAGATGGATTCCGGTTTTCGGAGGCATGTCATGCCGGCAAGATGGCACATTACCAGATGCGTTGCACAACTTCCACGCATCAATGGCAGGGTTGCAGTGCTGCCCGGATGCAGCAGTGACCCCTGGCCCTCGATCAGAACCACGTCATTGTCCGCGGCTTCCAGAACCATGGTCTCGACTGCCCCGCAGGCATGATCAACCTTGAAGGCATCCAGGGGAATCCCTTTGCCTGCCAGCGTAATGCCGATTTGCCCGGTGGCCAGAAATTCTGTTTTCAGCTCCGGGTGGCGGCTTCTCATCCAATGATAAATTTCCAGTCCCGCCGTCATTTTTCCGATGGCCATGTCGGTTCCAACCAAAAGAACCCGTTTGTTTTTGAGCGAAGCGGCCCGGGCAGTGGCGATATCGGGGGTGAAAGCGGGCTGTCTGACATCCCATATCCACTGTTTGTCGTTCAGGTGATGGCCAAACTCGTCATTCAGGTTGTCATGCAGTCCATTGATCAGGCACATGTCCAGTTCAATGGCCCGGTTCAGGGGAACCTGCCATTCCCGCGGCAACCGTCCACCGGACGGGGCGATTCCCAGCACAAGCACTTCTGCACCCAGCTTTACCGCTTCATCGACATTGCTGACCACAGGATAATGGAATGGAAGGCGGTCCACCTGGTTCACGGTTTTTCCGGCGTGCCTGGAATCGATGACACAAACGATCGGATTGCTGCTGAACCGCATGATTCCAAACCCCATCTTTCCATAGTCGGTATCCAGGTTCTGCTCCATGTAAATGGCCAGTTTCTGATCCTTGTCCAACATGTCAGTTTTCGATGATACGGGCACCATGGCCGGGCAATTCATTGGGCATCACAATCCCGTCAACAAGACGTGCTCCCGTGCAGGGGTCCGGGGACAAATTCAGATGGGAGTCGAGATCAACCTGGTCCAGCAAACCGGTAATGGCCGCCCCGGCTGAAATCGACATGGAGGATTCTCCCATACATCCAATCATGGTTTTCAGGTTATGCGCCCGGGCCACCGCAATGATTCTGAGCGCTTCGGTAATTCCACCGCACTTCATCAGCTTCAGGTTGACTCCATCGACACAATCTGCCCAGCCGGGGATGTTGCCGGAGTCCCGGCAGGACTCGTCGACATAAATCGGCAATGGACGAGCCTTGAAAATTTTCGGCAATTCGCTTTCTTCACCTTCTTTAAGGGGCTGTTCCACATAGTCGGCTCCTTTCGCGGCCAGCCACTTCATCATGGATATGGCCTCGTCTGCATTCCATCCTCCGTTGGCATCCACCCGCAGCTTCACATCATGTGACCGGGTGCTTTCCACGGCCTGCGCATACATTGCCTGGTCCGCTTCCACCCCGTCAGGGGAACCGAGCTTGATCTTCAGGCATTTGATTCCGGTCCCCTGGAGCAGCAGCGGTACGCGCCTTTTCACCACCTCCGGCGGATTGATCCCAATGGTCACCGACGTGGGCACCGTTGGCCTGCCAAGACCCAGGAGGCGGTACAGGGGCAGGTTGGCCTTCTTGCCCAGCCAATCCCAAAGTGCCATATCCAATCCAGCCATTGCACACGCGGGAACGCCCTGTTCACGCGCCCGGTCGTACAATTGGGTGACAGACAGGATTTCAAAACCGGGGCGGCAAAAATCTTCCAGCGCACTGCGGGCCTGTGCTGCGGTATCCGCTCCCTCGGCCCGGCCTGGAGAAAGTTCTCCCCAACCCGTGATACCGTCTGCGGTCAGGGAGACAAACAGGTTGTCGGAACCGGCCTGTGTGCCCCGGCTGATCGTCAGGGGAAACCGCTTGTGCAGGTGAATGGTCCGGAAGCCGACTTTCACAACCCGTGACCCGCACCTGACTGGACAGACGTAATCGCAATGAGCTGCACGATATCGTCCACACTGCACCCCCGTGAAAGATCATTGACGGGGTGCTTCAGCCCCTGCAGCACCGGTCCCACTGCGCGGACCCCGCCGATCCGCTGGGCGATTTTATACCCGATATTTGCCGACTGCAGGTCAGGGAAAACAAACACATTGGCCGGGGCCCGGGTCTGGATTCCCGGTGCCTTTTGCCGCAGGATGCGGGGGATCACGGCTGCATCAAACTGGACCTCGGCCATCAACGGGATATCCGGTCGCCAGCGTGAAATAATTTCTCCCGCTTTCCTCACTTTCTCGACATGCGGATGAGAGGCGCTTCCGGAAGTGGAGAAAGACAACAGGGCGACCCGTGGGTCCAGGTTGACCAGGTTGCGGCCACTGTCTGCCGTGGCGATGGCAATCCCGGCAAGCTGTTCGGCATCCGGGTCAATCACCAGTGCACAATCGGCGTACAGTGCCGTTCCCTGTATTGCCTGGTGAGGCCGTTCGTGTTCCATGATCATGAAACTCGAAACCAGTCCTGCATCGGCTTCCATTCCAATTACCTGCAATGCCCGGCGAACAACATCCGAGGTGGTATGGGCTGCACCGGCGACGCATCCCTCTGCATCCCCGTTGCGAACCATGCAGGCCGCGTAAACCAGCGGGTCCAGTATTTCTGTCGCGGCAAGCTCCTCCGTCATTCCCTTGTGTTTTCTCAATGCGAGAAGCTGTGATTGGTACTCCCTGGTTTTAACACTGCTTCGGGGGTCGATCAGGTCAATCGAAGAAATGTCGGTCCCGCTTTGGCGGGCAAAGTCAGCAATCTGCCGGGGATTGCCGACCAGAATTGCCCGGGCGATTTTCCGCCGTGCGATGATCGAGGCGGCCTGAATGACTCGACGGTCACCGGATTCGGGCAATACGATTCGGCGGCCCATCGATCGGGAAGTTTCAGTAATTCGGTCGAGGGTGCCCATGGCGGAAAATTCGCATCAACGGACGGAAAATGCAAGACATGTTTGGCAATCCGGGGCAGATGCGGCCGAAATGGCGTTTTTGCCTGGCCGGCCAACGGGGGACCGGGATGCCGCTTGCACCGCTCCCCCGTTTCACCGGTCAGCCGATGGCTTCGCGTCCGGCCGCTTTCCCGCCTTCAGGTATCCGCGACATACCAGGCTTTAATCACCGCCGGGCCGGGGAGACAGCGGGATACCGGCATGAACGCAAAGTTATACAAAATCCCTGTATTTCGCCAGATGGCGTACCGGCTTCGACAAGGCATCCCGGCGGAACGGGTCGCCCAGCTCCCGGGTACACATAATTTCAATCACCGTGGTTTTCCCGTCATTCATCTGGGCATCAATGGCCCTTGTCAATGCCGGCCCGACCTCCTCCAGCCTGTCGACGGTCACACCTTCGGTGCCCATGGCTTTCCCGACTTCGGCAAAACTTGGATTATCCAGTTCATCGGCAACAAATCGGCGATTGTAGAAGTCCACCTGGTTTTTCTTTTCCGCGCCCCACTGGCGATTGTGGAACACCACCCCGGTAACGGGAATGTTGTGCCGGACCGATGTCATGATTTCCGACATGCTCATGGACCAGGCACCATCGCCTGAGTAGGCCACTGCCGGCCGTTCAGGGGCGGCACATTTCGCTCCGATCATGGTGGGCAGGGCATAGCCGCAGTTCCCCCAGCTCATGGGCGCCAGAAAACTGCGCGGCCGTTCAAATCGAAGATAACTGTTGGCAATCGCGTTGATGTTCCCGATATCGGTCGAAACCATCACATCCGCAGGCATGGCATTTTCCAGTTCACGCAACACCTGCCGCGGATGAAGCCAGTTCCCGGCCTCTTCTCCCTGCTCCTTGATCATGTCCAGGCTGTAGTCGTCTTTTTCATGGAGCCATTCATTGAGTTCTGTTTCCCAGGCCGCCTTGTCCCCGGCAATTTCCCGGGCACGGTCGTCTCGGGTTGCATCACAGGCCAGCTCCCGGTTCCGGATGCGGGCCAGCAATGCCTTTGCGGAAGCCCCGGCATCCCCGCAGATTCCCACAGAGATTTTTTTGACCAGGCCCAGCATTTTATGGTCCGCATCCACCTGGATGATACTGGCATCCTTGGGCCAGTAATCAATCCCGTACTGGGGCAGGGTACCGAAGGGCCCGAGCCGGGTCCCCAGGGCCAGGACCACATCCGCTTTGGAAATGAGCGACATGGCCGCCTTTGAACCATGGTAACCCAAAGGACCGCACCACAGCGGATGACTGGCCGGAAAGGAATCATTGTGCAGGTAGCTGTTGACCACCGCTGCGCCCAACCGCTCTGCCAGGGCGATACATTCTTTCACAGCGTTCCCCATGACCACCCCGCCGCCGGAGACAATGACCGGAAATTTTGCCTGTGCCAGCATGTCGGCCGCTTCATTCAGGGTTCTTTCTCCACCGGGACCCCGGTCAAGAGTCATTGGCTGCGGGATTTCTATCTCCACGTCGCCATAAAAATAATCGCGGGGAATGTTCAACTGGGTCGGGCCAAGTTCCGAATGTGCGCGGTCAAAACAACGGGCCGTGTATTCAGCCATGCGTTTCGGATTGTTTACGTGTCCCTGGTACTTGACGAACTCCTGGAACATGGGGAGCTGGTTGGCTTCCTGGAAACCGCCCAGACCCTGGCCCATGGTTCCGGTCTCCGGCGTAATCATCACGACCGGGGAATGGGCCCAGAATGCGGCTGCAATTCCGGTCACACAGTTGCTGATCCCGGGGCCATTCTGGCCAATGACAACACCATGGCGTCCACTGACCCGGGAGTAGCCATCCGCCATATGGGCGGCTCCCTGTTCGTGCACCACCGGGATGAGCCGAATCCCCGCGGGGGCAAATATGTCCATGGCATCCATAAATGCGGACCCCATGATGCCGAACATTTCCGTTACTCCGTGCGCTGCCATCGTTTCCACGAACGCTTCGGAGGTCGTCATTTTTGTCATAGGATTTTCCCCTGGTAATTGAATTCAAATCGGAACGGAGGAGGGTTATGTGCCCGCAAGGGCAGACACCGCATCGTGATATTCGAAACCTAAATCTTCCGCGACTTCACGGTAGGTGATTTTCCCGGCACACACATTCAACCCGTTTCTGAGGTGTTCATCCTCCATAAGCGCTTCCCTGGCCCCCTTGTTTGCCAGGGCGATGGCGAAGGGCAGGGTGACATTATTCAGCGCAAAGGTGGATGTGCGCGGTACGCCTCCAGGCATGTTTGCAACACAGTAATGGACGACATCGTCCACCATGTACGTGGGTTCGGCGTGGGTCGTTGCCCTGGAGGTCTCGCAACAACCGCCCTGGTCAATCGCAACGTCGACGATTACCGACCCGCGTTTCATGTTTTTGACCATTTCCGCTGTCACCAGCTTGGGGGCTTCAGCCCCCGGAATCAGCACTCCGCCAATCACCAGGTCCGCACCCAGTACATGCTGTTCCAGAGCATCGGCAGTGGAAAATACGGAATTCGTGGTTCTCTGGAACTGCTGCCAGTGACGTTCGAGCGCATAGGGATTGTTGTCCAGAACCCACACGTCGGCACCCATTCCAACCGCGATATGGCAGGCATGGGTCCCAACCACTCCTGAACCCAGTACCACCACTTTTGCCGGATCAACCCCCGGGACACCGCCAAGCAGCATCCCTCTTCCACCATGGGGCTGTTCGAGACAATACGCACCGGCCTGAACGGACATCCGCCCCGCCACCTTGGACATGGGGCCAAGCAGGGGGAGTCCGCCGAACGGGCTCGTCACCGTCTCATAGGCGATGCATGTCGCCCCGGAGTCCACCAGGTCTTCGGCTTGTGCCGGGTCCGGCGCAAGATGGAGGTAGGTGTACAGTATCTGTCCTTCCCTTAACATGGCACGTTCCACGGCCTGGGGTTCCTTGACTTTGATGACCATGTCAGCCCTGACAAAAATTTCCTCGGCAGAATCCACCACGCGTGCCCCGGCAGCCTGGTATTCACCGTCGGCCGCACCAATGCCGGTACCGGCATTGGCTTCAACGATGACGTCATGCCCTTGCTTGATCATTTCACGGGCACTGGTGGGGGTCAAACCCACCCGGTATTCATGGTTTTTGATTTCTTTTGGGACCCCTACTAACATGTCAATTCCTCAGATGATGCGGCCCGGCCTGGCAATTCGATGTTGTGGATGCTGACGCGAAAAAATAGTGATTCCGGGGAAAACATTCTAGTACCAAACGGATTGGAACGACTGGGCCAGATTATATAACATGTTGTTATTGCTATACGATTTCTTTTGCTGCCGATCCATTTATTTGCTTTCCAGTATCTCCTTGCACCCCCGGTTTTCACCGTCAACGCCCACATCGGCATTGCATGCAATGTACCCGTTCCCGTACTATGCGATACACCATGGATATCCCTTTTCGAATTTCCGGTTTCCCCGGTCCCGAAGTGTCTTTTCCCCCCATTGGTTCCGCAACGTGAACCCCCCCGCCCAGGCAAAGAAATGCGACGCAACCGTCAGACCGTCTGATCGGGCCGTCCAGGTGCAATGGAACGACGGGCACCAAGCGGAATTTCATTATATCTGGCTTCGGGACAACTGTCGATGTGTCCTTTGCGGGGATCCGGTGATCGGCAGGCGAACATCCAGGTTAACCGCGTTAAATCTTGACGACTCGCCCTCCAGCATGTCCGTCAACCCGGGTGGCTCGGTGGAAATCCAGTGGCAGGACAAGCATGTCAGCACCTTCAAGTTTGACTGGTTGCGTCAATTTTCCTATGGCAACCAGGACCGAAGGGACCGGGTTCACCGGGTACCGCTGTGGGACAAGGACTACATCCGGAACCCGCCGGCCTTTGCATTCGATACCATCCGTGCCGACAAAAAGGAATTTCTTGAAATGTTGCGTGTGGTTCGTGACCGGGGTTTGTGCTTTATACAGAACGCGCCGACAGAACCCGGAACTCTCGAGGCACTGGCCTCCAGGATCGGGCCATTGCAGGAAAGCAATTTCGGGCGTGTCCAGGACCTGGTCATTGACAACACCAAAAGAAGCATTGCAAACAGTTATGAAGGACTGAAACCACATACGGATGAACCTTATCGTGCCTCTCCGCCAGGCGTGCTGATGTTTCACTGCCTGGAGACGGACCGCACGGGGGCCGGGGCATCCACCTTTTTGGATGGATTCGAGGCGGCTGCCATGTTGCGCAGGAATGACCCGGAGGGCTTTCAGTCGCTTTGCCGGAACAACCAGAGATTTCGCCGATATTTTGCCGGCGATGTAGACCTGATTGCAGAATTTCCCCTGATTACGCTGGATGAGTTCGGGAATATCACCGGAATACGGATCAATGACCGGGTGGCCGCCCCGCTCAGTATTCCATCTGAAAATGTGGAGCCCTACTACCGCGGGCTGCAGGGATTGCTGAAATTGTGCGAGGACCCTGATCGTATGATCGAACGTGTCTTGAGTCCCGGAGACATCGCCGTGTTCGACAACCACCGAATCCTGCATGGCCGGACCCGGTTGACCCTGACAGGACGGCGATGGCTCCAGTGGGTCCAGGTGGAACGCGGCGACTTTTACAGCCGCATCAGAATCCTGAGCGATGACCTGGGCGAAGCCCGTGACGACAGCCCTTTTCTGCGGGGATCCTATTGACCGACGGTCTTCGATCCAGAAACTTATGAGGTGAGGCATCCATCATGAAAGTACTATTGGTTACCGGAAGCAGCCGCGGCATCGGCGCTGAAATATGCCGGCTGGCCGCGACCCGGGGCTGGGCGGTTTGTGTCAACTACGCCCGGTCGGCATCCGAAGCCCGGGCAGTGGTGAGGACGATTGAAGACGGAGGCGGGGTTGCGATGGCCTGCCAGGCCGACATTGCAAGGGAAAGTCAAGTGATTGAAATGTTCCGGCGCATCGATCATGAACTTGGCCCCGTTACCGGGCTGATCAACAATGCAGGCATCAATGGAGGCGGAGTGCGTGTGGATGATATCGAGCCCGCGGAAATCGAGCAATTGTTCCGGGTCAACGTTTTTGGCGCGATGTATTGTGCCAAGCACGCGGTCAGGCGGATGGCAAGGCGTCATGGCGGCAACGGCGGCCGCATTGTCAATATTTCATCCGCCGCTTCCCGTCATGGCGGCCCGGGCTACACGGATTACGCGGCATCCAAGGCGGCACTGGACACCTTTACAGTGGGCCTGGCAAAGGAACAGGCTGAAGAAGGAATCCGGGTAAACTGTCTCCGGCCCGGGGCCAGCATGACGGAACTCAGTGTTGTCTATGCACAGGACCATCCGGAATGGCTGGACTGGGTGATGGAACAGGTTCCTTTGGGAAGACCGGGCGAAGTGAGGGAAATCGCCAACGCCGCCCTGTTCCTGCTGTCGGGCAAGGCTTCCTATATCACCGGTGCGGTTCTGGATGCCTCGGGTGGATGGGTCAGTCCCTGATCACCGGAATACGGCGGCCGGGCCGGCCCCTTCCCTGCCCGAATGAATAACCCGGAAAACGAAACCGTTGTCATCGTTGATGGCGCCGACACGGTGGTCGACACCATGCCGCGTGCAATGATGCGGGCCAACGGGGGGCTCCATCGCACGACCTACCTGCTGGTTTTCAGTTCGAAAGGGGAACTTCTGGTACAGACCCGGACCGCCACCAAGGATATCTTCCCGGGGATGCTGGATTTCGCGGCCGGCGGGGTTGTGCTGGCGGGGGAAACCTATCCGCAATCCGCTGAACGGGAACTCCATGAGGAACTGGGGATCGCCGTGCCGCTGCAATACGCTTTCGAACTGTATTTTGAAGACTTCCATTCGTTGCCCCGGAACCGGAACTGGGGCCGGGTGTATACGTGTGTGTGCGACGGGCCATTTACCCTCCAGAAAGAAGAGGTGGCTTCCGCACAATTCATGGGGACCGGAGCCGCCCTGGACATCGACCCCTCGCGCGTCACACCCGATACCAGGCAGGTCCTGCTCCATTATCTGATGTAACGGCATCCCTGCGCGGCGCTGCCCAGCGCTGAAGACATTCGCGGCCCCGGGCCAATGCCCCGGGCCGGCTGGTACCGCTGTGTTCCCGGGCGATGTCCGGGGGAAATGTCCGGGCGGGAACCGTACCATTGGATTGAACTGTAGTAGAATACTGTCCGGCACGGGAACAGGAAGCCACGGCCTGGATCGGAAACCCCCCGGATCATTTGGCCGTCTTCCAACCAGGATCCAGCAGATATTGAATACCGGTGATGACAAAGATTCCAGGTGTGGCACAACCAGGTTCACCCTGCTGGCGTGACCGGCAGCCCGGGCCTTGTGGTCTCCCCGTCCGGACGCCGGCGGGCCGGAGCAGCGGTCTCGGGTGCTGGATTGACCCCCTTGACCGTTGATGGGCATGCTTGACCGGAACCAGATCGCCCGGTTCCATAAAAACGGTTACCTGGTTGTGGAAAATTTCAATTCCCCGGACCTGGTTGAACCGGCGAAGGCACGGTTCGAACCCCTTTTCCACGGAGAATTCGAAACGGGCGTGCAACCGGATGAGTGGAACTGGCGGGAGGGCAGCAGCCCGGAAGACCATACCCGGCAAATCTGCAATGGCTGGAAGTCTGACCGGGCCATTGCACGGCTGGTGCTGAACAGAAAGGTCGGTCAGGCCTGCGCCCGGCTGATGGGTTGGCCCGGCACCCGGATCAACCAGGATAATGTGATCTGGAAACCGCCGGGTGCCAGGCCTCTCGGTTTCCACCAGGACGATGCCTATCAGGACTGGATTGAACCGCCCTCCCTGGTCAGCTGCTGGATGGCGATGGACGATACCAGCGAAGAAGGCGGCACCATCGAATATGCGCGAAAATCCAATCACTGGCCGGTGGAACGGAAAAAATTCACGTTTCATGCCCCCGAAGACTACCTGGAGGGATTGCGGTTTTCCGCGAACCGGATGGGGGTCACGAACTGCAAAATCGACCGGTTGTGCCTCCGCTCCGGAGATGTCGTCTTTCATCACGGCCGGACCTGGCATGGCTCCGGAGAGAACTCAACTCTCAAACCAAGGCGTTCGGTCGTCGCGCACTGCATGTCGTCGGACGCGCGTTTTCACCCCTTCAGGACAAACCCGGTATACAGCCGCTACAAACCATACGGCAGCACAGCAATGGCAGAAAGCTACTTTCCGGTCATTTACAGCGAAACCGGGTATCGGTCCGAATTTCTCGAAGAACTTCTGCGCCCTGTCCCCCCGGCGAACGGTCAGGAAGAAATCCCCTCCGGCCATCCCCGCGGCAGCGATTCCGGCAACCGCCCTGCATAGCACAGCTCAACCGATTCCAGAACCACCCCCTGAAACCCCATCCATGGCCCTGCGGGATCAACATGCCTGAATGCGCCGGTTGGGTTAGAATATCCTCAAAGTTAATCTCATTGACCACAATCAGGAC
>WTGA01000113.1 GCA_011523765.1 Gammaproteobacteria bacterium | reverse complement strand
GCAATTTAAACAAACTACCCTCCCACACAAATTTCAGTGGTGTCACAGGAGAAGCAACCTGGTTGACTTTACATCCATCACTGGTTTTTCCTGTCGGGATTGAATCGGGGGAGGGAAAACAGGCCACAAAAAAGTCATAATGCGAATTGCTGCGGTCACCCAGAACTGGCTAACCAGCAGAAAATCATTGCTGGCGGGGGTCTTCCAGTCGATCAGCTTGACCGACTCCACCGTCTCACCCTCGCCGTCAGGGGCGGGAGTTTTCACCTGCACGCCGTTCTTCAGCAGCAGATAGATTTCGCGGTTGGCCTGCGCCGGGGCCATGGCGCTGCGGTCGCGGATCAACTCCTCGATGGCCTGGTCGAAAGCATTCGCTGGCAGATCGGGATTCAGCCGCTCCAGTACCGGCCGCAGCCTTCTGGTCAGCACTACCTCCGTTTTTGCCTCCCGCCCCAGAGGACTGCTACCCGCCTGGTCAAACTCATGGAAGCCGTTGACCGTCTCCCATTCCATCGCCGCGAACAGCGCGATGGCGGGTTGTTCGACCAGTGCATCTTCGGAGTAGTCGGACATTCGTTCCCCTTTATCCCCGGTTCTTTATCACGCTGACCGCCAACCCGACTAACGGTAATTCGTTGCTTTTATCCATTTTCACCACCATAACGCAGATTCAAGCCTCACAGCCACTAGAAAAATTTGACCTTTGACCCCATATTGCTGATACTATGCATATCTCATCCACCCATGGTGGAAGGAGTTGGGCCAACGCTCCGCGTTGGCCTTTCTTGTTTCTGGCCCCTGATTTCAAGCTCCAATCCTGCGTTCATACTTCTTCCTGAGCTTTCGTTTGGCATTCCCGTATTCCACCCAGAACGAGGTGATCAGCCGTCGCTGACCATCGGGATACTTCTTCATGATGACCACGAAATCATCCTTCTCCAGCCAGATGTAGGTCTTGACCGTCCCGTCGCCTTCCCGGTGGTCCCAGGCCAGCGCTCCCGGCTTTCCCGGACAGTCCAGCATCGGCCGCACCCAGGGCAGCCGCTCGCTTCGGCGCAGGTCCGGCAAGCGGTCACCCGCCCGCTTGTCCTTCCGCGATGTTAGGTGCCAGAAGATCTTCTCCTTGCCGTCTTCCATCTCCGGAAAGAACCACACGGCCTGCCTTTCGTACATTGGCTGGCTCTCCTTGAAATCCCGCTCGAATAGACGGTACAACGCCTCGTAAGTGTCATGCTGCCACGGGTTCACCGGGAAGAGTTCCGGCAACCATTGCGGATGACTCATTACCGCTATGCCTCCCGTGGCGTAAACAGGAACAGGTTGAACTTCTCTTCCCGCAACGGGGTGGAACGCAGCAACTCCCGCCCCAGCCGCTCCTCAAAGTAACGGATGATCTCCACTTTGGCCGGGTTGCCCGACAAGCCCCGGTGCCGGTAGGAAACCGCACCGAGCAGAAAATCACAGACCTGGAGCAGATAGGATTCGTGGGAGCGGATATTCTGCAAATGGCCGATCATCTGGCTGGTGAAATCGTACTTGTCGTTGCACAATACCTCGCCCAGCTTGTGCAGCTTCAACCGGCTGCGCGTATCCTTGATGTCCAGATAGATGTTGTACCGCTCCTCCGGGCTTAGAATCTTGTTGAGCAGGGAGAAATACATCTTGTAGTAGAAATCGTCGTGCGAGCTTTGGTTAAACAGTTCATGGTTCAACCGCTCCTTGTGCAGCACCACTACCCCACGGAAATGCAACGGTGCTTCCGCTAAAAACCAGTCCACCAGCTCCAGATAGAAATCAATCCGCGCCTTGGAGACCTTGGTCCACTTCAATTCGCCCGCCGCGTTGTGGCGTGTCTTCATTTCCTGCACTGCTCCAGACAGTCGCACCACCTCTTCTTTCGGGCACCAGACCGCTCCCAGCAGCATCACCGGCTGCTTGTCGTTCTCCAGATGGCAGGATTCGTCGCAATAGACGTTAAAGGTCTCGCTCATGCCGCCTCCTTGATGTCGGTGTCCAGTTCCGAGACGTCCAACTCGCCGGAGATGAGTTTGGGGAGGAGGAGGTCGCGGGTTTGGCGGAGGGTTCGAATTCGCTTTTGCAGGTTAAGAACATACTCGATCGAAGGTCCCACGAATTCCTCAAAGTTACTTGTTACATGTCTTGGCGGAACAGCGAGTTCAATCGTCTTGAACACAGGTACGGACGAAAGGTCGTCGGCATCGGTCTCTCCTCAAATAATAGCTGGTCGGATTATACCATTTTCAGGTTCCTACGGCGCAGGCTCCGAGGTGGAAGCGGTCTTCCGGGCACTGAAATCAGAGCTGGGCCTGCGGCCGGT
>WTGA01000006.1 GCA_011523765.1 Gammaproteobacteria bacterium | reverse complement strand
CGGTCAGAGAAACCTACCATCAGAAAGTCTGCAAGTCAATTGATGCATTTGGCACAGGGGGACACGCCGGAGAGTATGCTGGGATTTCCAGGGCTGATTTCATGAGGCCCATCCAGATCAAAACGAGTTCCATTCGTTCGATTCGACGTGCAGAACTTTCACGAACCGCCTTCGAGGTCGTCGCCCTGTACGGGCTCCGTAAAACCACACTGGAAAAAGTGGGTGAGGCGGCCGGGGTCTCCAAAGGGGTTGTGCTCCACCACTTCAAGGACAAGGGCTTGCTTCTCGAGGTCGTGTCTCGCCGGTCAAATTCGTTGTTGAGCGAATCCGTTATCCGGCTGTACCGGCACACCGAGACACCCTGCGAACGGTTGTGGGCAATCGTCATTGCCAATTTTTTTGATCCCATTTTCAATCGCAGGATCTGCCAGGCATGGGTATCGCTCGCTGATCTCTGAAGTCCCGCACAGCAAGCAGTGCCAGAGAGTCCAGTCGGCATGCAACATACGCATTCAAAGCAACCTGCGGCACGAGCTCAGGCATTTTCTGAACAAGGCGGATACGGAACGGACCGCACTTCATTTGGGCCTGCTGATTGACGGCATCTGGGAGAGCAACGGGTCGCTGACGATGCCTGTCAATAGTGAGACTACGATCTCCGAGATGGAATACGCAATCACAAAAATGCTCCCCAATGACGCCGACAGCATCGTAAAACACAACGAGGCCAGGCAAAAAATTGAAAATATCGCCCGCATTGCACTGGCATTCCAGCCAGAAATAACGACGGTAATCTAGGGCCAGAAACGGTCCGTACTGTTTCCAGGACGTGTCGGCATCCTGACGATGCCGGAAGTTGTGGTCGCCAGGGTCAAATGCTACCGTCCTGATTCCGGAGGAAACCATGCTGTGGACCCAATGGGCGGGAGCGTTCGCGGTCCTGCCGGCCGGGCTGACCGAAGTCTTTTTCGGATACAATCAAGACAACAGGGCGGCACCAATTGAAAATTGCGGCATCAATCTGCATGGTTCCATGCCATTCATGCCATTCATGCCGTGTTTCAGCAGGCCGGTCCGCTGACACGTATCCACCCCTTGCCCAGGCATCGTATTGACACCCCATGAGTAGCCCGATTCCCCCCACTTCGGCCGACACGGTGCGCATCAGCGCAAGGCGTTTTGAGCAATCCCCCTATTTTGACTTCTATGCCGGTCCGAAAACCGTTCTCGGCGTTGCGGCAGGCCGGTACTACGAGTCTTCCAATGGAACGGACCCGGTGGAAACTTACTGGAACCTGAGGAGAAAATCCGTGCTGTACGATGTCCCGGAAAAACCCTGGCAAATCGAAGGTCCTGATGCCGTACCTTTTCTGGAAAGAATTTTCACACGGCCGGTTGGCAATTTGCCGGCAGGGCGGGGCCGTTATGCCATTGCATGCACGCCTGGTGGTGGGACGTTTATGGACGGCATTCTCTTCAGGATAAACGAAAACCGTTTCTGGTATGTGCAGCCCGACGGTGACCTTGAGGCTTGGCTCATTGCACACAGCGGCGGGTTTGATATCACGATTTCCGACCCGAATTCACGGGTGTTGCAGATTCAGGGACCGAAGTCCATGCGGGTCATGGCCGATGCAACGAGTGGTGCCATTGATGAAAGCATGAAGTACTTCGATTCAGGTTTCTACGAGATTGGAGGTCAGGAGTTGTATGTTTCCCGCACAGGCTGGACGGGTGAGCTGGGCTATGAAATATATTCTGAAGGTGGAAAGACGGATCATGAACGGCTCTGGAATGATTTGATGGAAGCCGGTTCACCACATGGCATGGTATACGGCAGCATGGTCTCGATGGGGATGCGTCGGATCGAGGCGGGAATTTTGGACAACCTGTCAGACTTTGATATTTCGATGACCCCTTTTCAGGCTGGACTGGGTGCATTCATCGACCTGGACAAGGAAGGCTTCATTGGCAGGGAGGCCCTGCTTGAAAAGGACCCGAGCGTGCTGCTTTTCGGACTTAGGTGCGGTACAGCAAAGCCGGATAAAGGGGGAAAGATACTGGAAGCCACCATGACGGTTGGCCAGGTCACCGCTGCCTCGTGGTCGCCAACGCTGCACTGCGGAATTGGTTATGCCAGGTTTGACGATTCCAGGAATTGGATCGGGCGGACCCTGGCAGTGGAAACGGTGGAAGGCGGAACCGCCCCTTGCGAGATCGTTGGGTTGCCTTTCTACGATTCCAGCAAGCGGATTCCAAGAGAGGTCGAAAAACCCATCCCCTGATGCGGCCGTGCGGGGCCGGGTTCCGGCAGTTCGGCCCGTCCCGGGTCGTCGGGCTAGTGCACGACCTTTTCCGGTGGGGCCTGCGGCCGCTCAAGATGCACAATAACCAACCCGCAACCGATGATCAGCACCGAGCCGGTCAGCATCAGGGGAGTGGGTGCCTCAGAAAATACAAACAAGCCAAGAAGGATGGCCCACAATATGGTCACGTATTCGAACGGTGCGATGACATAAACGGCCGCGAACTGGTAGGAGTGGACAATCAGCAGTTGTGCAATCAATGAAACGACTCCAATGCCCACCAGCATTGCCGTATCCTGAAGGGAAGGCGTCACCCATTGGTTGAGCATGATTGCCCCGGTGATCATCAAAAATGTCAGGCCACTGAAAAACACCATCAATTCCGTGGGTTCCGTCGCGGACATTTTCCGTGTCTGGATTCCGAGCAGGGCGAACATGAATGCCCCTGCCAGTGCCGCACCTGTCCCGGTCCAGTCAACCGGGGAGGCTTCCGGGCGCACGATCAGGAGTACGCCGATGAAGCCGATGGCCAGGATGAGTTTTTTCCGGCCGTCCGCATGTTCTCCGAGGAGAGGACCGGACAAGGCGGTCATCACCAGCGGCGCGGAAAGGGCGATCGCGGTAACCTGTCCAAGGGGCAGTCGGGTGATCGCAAAATAGTAACTCATGAAAGCCATGAAATTATACAGTACCCGTACTGCATGATCTCCACACCTGGAAGTATAGAATGCCTGTTTCCCGCCCCGGAAAACCAGCAGGACAAACAGCGGGATGACGATCACGATACTGCGAACAAACAGGATCTGGAACAAGGAATAATCTGCTGCCAGCAATTTGATCAGCGCATCCTGGCAAGAGAAAAATGACATGGACAGAAATGCCAGGAAAGCCCCGGTCAGTGGCTTGTTGTGGCGCCCGTGTACGGAAACAGACATCGGTTGTATGGATTTCTCTACGTTGGGGAGGGGCCGGGCCGGGCGCCGAACCCATCACTGCCCGCCCGCATGAAGGGTTCTGCCAAAACCTTTTGCACGGGCTGGAATGTCATCATGAGCCGCGGAGTGCCTTTGAATGCCAGTTTTGACCGGTTACGGAACGGAAGGTCACGGAGCGGCACCGGGCATCCCGAAACCCGGGGTATCCGGTCAGGCCTGGATTGAGGATTCGTCCAGCTTGACAAGGGCGGGCCCTGGCGAGTCAAATGCTTCTTCAAGTTCCGTCCCCAGTGCGCACAGCCCGCTGCATGGCCTGGCCGTCCAGCCGCAGGCTTCAGCCAGGGCAATGAAATCCGGATTTCGTTGAACCACCCCGATTCGTTCAATGCCCGCCTGATCCATGTCATCGCAAATCTGCTGCAGAGCATCATTGTTCCACAGCAGTACCACTAGGTTCAGCCCCAATTCCGCGGCCAGTGTCATTTCCTGCATGGTATATTGCAGCCCGGCATCTCCGACCACTACGAGGACCGGCCTGGACGGGTCCGCCAACGCGGCACCGATGGCCGCCGGCAGTGCATAGCCCAATGTCCCGTAGCCGGTCGGGTGCAGCCATTGATTGGGACGTGCCATCGGCAGGTAATCCACCGCGGTATACGCCAACTGGGTCATGTCACTGGTGATGGTCGCCCGTTCGGGGAGACGGGACAGGATGGTTTGCAATACCGCCCAGTGGATTTTCTCCTTTTCAGAAAGCCCGGAGCCATGGAGATTCCGGGCCGATTCACAGATTCTCAGGGTTTCTGCCATCTTTGCCGGGTCCGGCCCTTGCAGTTGTCCGACCAGGCGGGCTGCCAGGTCAATGCAGTCCGCTTCCACGGCCAGGGCAGCCGCCCGTCGGTCCAGGGTGGTGGGGCACAGGTTCACCCAGATCTGTTGGCGCGGCAGCCTGAGGTCATCGTTCCAGTGATCGGTTTGTGCAAATTCTGTGCCCAGAAAGATTCCAAGGTCTGCCCGTTCGAGAATATCCTGTACATGGGGCGCTCTTAGCTGGGCACCCACGCTGAGGGGGTGTGAACCGGGGATGACCCCCCTGGCCGCAACCGTGGACAACACGGGACAGCCGATCCGGTTTGCCAGCCGGCTGACAACATCCGGGTCTGACGTGGTCCCGCCACCGATGATCAGCACGGGATTCACGGCGTTTTCAATGAGTTCCAGTGCCGCTTTGATGTCTTGGGAGCCTGCCCGCTTCGGTTTCGCCGGAACCGCGGCTTTCCACGGTGAGGAGACGGGCTCGGGGATGACCGACAGGGGTATGCTGAGGTGAACAGGGCGCGGCCGTTCGCTGTGAAAGATGTCGAATGCCCGTTTGACCAACTCGGGAATTTCATCTGCATCTCGGACCGTGTGGCTGAACGCCGTCAATGGTTCCGTGACAGAAGACTGGCTGCTGATCTCATGCAGTCGACCCCGGTTGATTCCATCCGGGTCGGGATCGTTGACCGGAGAAATGACCAGCATGGGCACGGAGTCCATGTAGGCCTCTCCCATGGGGGTGGACAGGTTGGTGACCCCTGGCCCCGTAATGACGAAGCATACACCGGGTTTCCCGCTCACCCGGGCATACCCGTCTGCCATGAATCCGCCTCCCTGCTCATGGCGGGGCGAGATATGGCGGATGGGACTGCCTTCCAGGCCCCGGTACAACTCGATGCTATGGGTGCCGGGGATGCCGAAGACGATTTCCACACCATAGTCGGCAAGAAGCGAGACCAGTGCTTCACCAACGGATTGCGGTCTGTTCATGGCCAGACCGCCTGGGAAACAACGTTCTCCCTACACGATGCCATCCTGTCGAATTTCCTCTTTTCTGTGGCGGATATACTCATCCATCTGCACAATGACCGCCTGGTCAATAGGGGGTGCCTGATAATTTTCCAGCAAGGATTTCCAGATTTCATTGGCACGCACCGTAGCCGATTTCGCTCCCGACTGCTGCCAGTTTTCAAAGTTCTGCCAGTCCGAAAGAAGGGGAGTATAAAACGCGGTTTTGTACCGCTCCATCGTATGCGCAGTACCAAAAAAATGACCGCCATGCCCGGCCTCCCTGATCGAATCGAAACCGAATTCCTCTTCGCTGACCCGCAGTGGTTTGAAGGCTTCCACCATGGTTTGCAGCATTTCAGCATCAATGATGTATTTTTCCATGGAGGCACAAAGCCCCCCTTCCATCCAGCCAACCGCATGATTGATGATATTCGCATGGGAAAGAAAGCAGGCCCAAACCGACATGGCGGACTCATACGTTGCCTGGGCATCCGCGTCATTCGATGCGTTCACGTTGCTCGACCGGTAGGGCAGTTTGTAATAGCGGGCGAGTTGCCCCCCCACCAGGACTCCTTTTATGTATTCCGGTGTGCCGAATGCCGGGGAGCCGGACCTCATGTCGACATTGGATGTAAAGCCTCCGAAAACCACGGGGCAATGCGGGCGGACCATTTGCACAAAAGCAATCACGGCGAGGGCTTCGGCCGTTTGCTGGGCCAGGGCACCGGCCAGAGTGATCGGACTCATCGCTCCGGCCAGCGTGAACGGCGTAACAATACAGGGAAGGCCGTGTCGGGTCATCGCCATCAGGCCCTCCAGCATTTCCTTGTCCACCACCAGGGGAGAATTCACGTTGATCACGGTGAGCAGTCCCGGTGCGTCCGCCATCTGTTCAGGGCCGATGCCCCGGGCGATGCAGTTCAACTGTATCGCGTCTTCCACTCTTTGCCTGCCAATGGCACGGGCATTCCAGACCTGGTCCCCGAAAATGATCTGTGCCCGGTAGAGATCAAGGTGCCGGGTATCCGCCGGCAGGTCCATCGCTTCCACAGAGCTGGCCCCGGACATATTGACGATGTTCAGGCAATGGGCGAGTTTGACCAGATTGCACTGGTCTTCGTAAGTGCCAGGCCGTCGGCCCCGGTCAAGGTCGGAGATATTCGGCGGGCCGCTGACCGGGGTGAAGTTAATGTAATTCCTGCCGATTTTGACATCGCGCCGGGGGTTGCGTGCATGCAAGGTAAACAGTTCCGGACAGGTGGCAATGTGTTTTCTGACGAGATTTTCATCCATTTTCACCATGCAGGTATCGAAGTTCACCTCCGCACCATGGGATTCGAGTATGGAAAGTGCCTCATCATTCTGAAACCGCAATCCGGTATTTTCCAGGATTTTCATGGCGGCCGCGTCAATGGATTCCACCTGCTCCGGGGCCAGGGTCTCAAATGGGGGGCAAGGGTTTTGAACCTGTTGCCAGGGCAGTTGTTGAATCCCGGATGCTTCCTTGGTTTCAGGACCGGTTCTGGAGGGTCGATTGCCCCGCTTTTTTCTGTTTCGCATGGAAGAGATCAAGATGTTGTCCAACGCAATCGAAAACCGGCACTATTATAGATCAAAGACAGGCGGTGAGGTTTTCCCAGCGCCGGATTGTCCGGAAATAATACCCCAAAAATGTTAGATTCGGGAGCATGCCCAGACCCCGCTTCTGGAGTCAGTCAGAAAAAGGCACTGGAAGAAAGTGAACAGCAGAATCCTGGACCGGCACCGGAAAAATATCCGTTGGTTGTTGTGTGCCGCGTTTTTTATGGTGAACCCGGATGCCCTGGCGGCGACGAAAGCCGGGATGCTGGAGCGCTATGCGGCCTTCAAGCAGGACCATGCTCCCGGGTCACTGCCGTTCACCCTGCAATCCACCCGGGAAGGGAAAACTCTAAGCTCGACGGTCACCAGCTTCATTCCGTCCATTCCGTTTTCCGAGTTTGCAGACCGGTTGTCCCGGGCATCTGAATGGTGTGAATTCATTCCCCTGCATCTGAACGTTAAAGCGTGCATGTACCGGCGTGTCGATGGCATCACAAAGCTGGGGTTTTATCTGGGCACCAAAAAATACCAGACCCCTGATAAGTCGGAGTTGTTATTGCTGGATTTCGAGGCAGGGGTTGCCGACGGAGTGTTCCTCGCCCGTTTCACTGCGAAAAAAGGGCCTTACGGGAGTTCCAACTACGATTTTCACTTTCGGGCCATCGACCGGGATGGCGGCATTTACCTGGAATTCGATTTGTCCAGCCAACCCGGGATGGCCGCCAGCCTGTCGAAACTTTATCTGGCTACTGCGGGACGAAGAAAAATCGGGTTTTCAGTGACCGAAACGAAGCAAGACGGGGAGGTCAAATATGTGAGAGGGCAACGCGGGGCGTCCGAAAGAAATATTGTGCGTTATCTGCTTGCAATCAAAACCTATTTCGAAATGGCCGGGGCGGACACGGATGGGATGCAATACCGAAGGCGGCTGGAAAGGTGGTTTGACCGCACGGAAGAATATCATGCACAGCTGTATGAAATGAGCAAGAGCGACTATCTCTCCATCAAGCTCAGGGAAAGGGAAAACCAGCGGGTCCTGATTCGTTCCCTGGGCAACCCTACCACCCCGGTTGACTGAGCCGGGTGACCAATCC
The DNA here is from genome assembly GCA_011523765.1 of Gammaproteobacteria bacterium. Lineage (GTDB taxonomy): Bacteria > Pseudomonadota > Gammaproteobacteria > Arenicellales > Poriferihabitantaceae > WTGA01. The sequence continues at coordinate 5,373 of WTGA01000006.1, read as the reverse complement.
CGGGGACCGCGGGGAGGTCGGAATCGACGGACCGGAGGTCCGGCAAGATTAACAATTCTTAATTCCTCGTTAATTCCGGGGTAATGTGGCTTCAGTATACTCACCGGTGATCACAGTGTTTTATTTTGCGACCGGTAATGCCCTGAATATATGGAGTTGGAAAAGCGGTGCCGAAGATAAAAAACAAAAACATACTGGTTTGTGGTGTTGACAATCCGTTTTCCCGGAAGCTGGTAGAGGACCTGGCGGTCGAGGGGAATTCCCTGTTTCTGTATGGGGGCAATGATGCGCTCCAGAATCGTTTGCACGATATCTTTCCCGGACATATCAAGGGAACATTGAAGGCCTCCGGGCAGGGACAGTATATGCAGCTGCAGGCCCTGATCGAAGTATTTGGCAGCCTGGATGCAATCATCTACCTGGTCAGCGACACGCTGTCTGAATATTGCGCGACCCGGTTCGTGGCCCATCAACGGGTTCCGGGTGAGGAGGCCTCGTTTGAACCCGTGTCCTTTGTCCATGCGGTTTACCCCTATTTGCGAAAGTTCTCAAACAGCAAGATTGTATTTGTCGACCTTGGGATGACAGCTGTCCTGTACAGCCGCAGTTCCATCCACTGGGGATGGAGGGCAATCTGTTCCCGGATGCAGGAGGAGTTCAAGGGAAAACAGGTCGAAGTGAGCGCAATTGCCACACCGGAACTGGTGCATTTTCATGACCAGTCCCCGATGGCGGACAGCGTTGCCGGCCGACAATACAGGAATATTACTGCAAGCATATCCCGTGCCATCCGGTCCGTGGAGGAAAATGCGGCAGACCCCTCCGCACTGGACCGGCCACTGGTCGTCTAGCAGCGGTTTTCTCCGAACGGCCTCCGTTCATTCCATTTCGTATCCACGACACCCGTCGTTTCATCGTCCACCCTCACGGCCCTTACCGGGAGTGGGTCGCTTCCGAAAAACCGGCATGGTCATCCCCTTTCCGGCCGGTGCACGCTTCATCTCCCTGGACGCACCATTGCAGGATGGCCCGCGTTTTGCGGTTATAATCCAAGGCCGTTTTATAATTGTCGACCATTGCTGATCGAAGAAGAACATGGTTGATTCGTCTTCCGCCCGTCTTGCGGATTTTGCCGCCAATCTGCAGTTCAACCAGATCCCCCGGGATGTGGTGACCCGCATCCAGTGGCTGTTTCTCGACTGGTATGGGTCCGCAGTGGCCGGGGCATCGGCGCGCAGCGTGGAGGTGTTCAGGAAAATTGCACTGGAGATGGGGCCGCACAGCGGGCCATGCCAGTTGCTGGGCAGCCGCAAGACCACCAGTCCACTGTTTGCGGCCATGGTGAATGCCGCGGCATCCCATGTGGTTGAACAGGACGACCTGCACAATTCATCTGTTTTGCATCCCGGGACCGTGGTGTTCCCTCCCGTTTTTGCACAGGCACAGGCGGATGCAAGGATTTCGGGTCAGGATTTTCTTGCTGCGGCGGCCGTCGGGTATGAATGCGGCATCCGGGTGGGAGAGTATCTTGGCCGGTCCCACTACCGGGTATTCCATATGACCGCGACTGCGGGGACAGTAGCCGCAGCCATGGCCACCGCCCGCTTGCTGGGTCTGCCTGCGGCGGCAATGCGCAATGCCCTGGGGTCGGCGGGCACCCAGGCCGCGGGGTTGTGGGAATTCTTGCGCGATGCGGCAGACTCCAAGCAGCTGCATACTGCAAAGGCATCCGCGGATGGATTGCTCGCGGCCTATTCCGCGAAATACGGGTTAACCGCGGCGGCCCGAATCCTGGAAGGCAAGCAGGGGATGGCTGCAGGCATGCTTGGCGAAGGCAATGAAGGGAAGCTGACGGACCGGCTCGGTGAGCGTTGGGCCCTGTCCGAAACATCATTCAAATTTCATGCATCCTGCCGCCATACGCATCCTGCCGCGGATGCACTGCTGAAGATTTGCAATGAGACGGATCTGGACTGGAAATCGGTCAGAAAAATCAGGGTCCATGTCTACCAGGCAGCGAGTGATGTTCTGGGTGCCGTCGAAATTCCTGACAGCATCCACCAATCGAAGTTTTCGATGGGGTTCGTGCTGGCACTGATCCTCCGGTACCGCAGGGCGGGAGTGTCGGATTTTACTGAAGAGGCCCTTGCAGACCCGGTCAATACCGTTTTGCGGGAAAAAGTGGAAATGGTGGTGGACAGCGAAATCGACAGCTGGTATCCGAGAAAATGGGGAGCCAAGGTGGAGGTGGAACTGAACAGCGGTGAGGTGCCGGTGGCAGTGGTGGATACGCCAAAAGGGGACCCCGGGAACATGTTGAGCCGTGATGAACTGGAGCAAAAGGCTCGGCGGCTGGCACAATTCGGTGGCGGGATTTCTGAAAACCAGATGCTCCAAACCATTGCCAGGATTTGGTGTCTGCCCGGCATGGACTCAGTCAAAAACCGGTTCACTTTGCCGTAGGACAGTTTGCCCTGCATTTGGCCTCTTTGTGTATGAGCGGTCTTGAAAATGGATCATTTTTACATAAAATCGCTTTGGAAGTCTGAATTGGCTGCAACCGGCCAGGCGGTCGGGATACGGCGTATGGGTTAACTCCTCCAGCTTGTGTAAATATGTATCAATCGAAAAAAAAGGGGACCTGGTACGGATTGCTCCAGTCCAGAAAGGGGGACGCAATATTGATCTGGGATCCGATATTCCCGGCTGCCGATAAAGGGAAGATATGGTTATACAACACCAACTATCGATGTATGGTTGAATACGTCGAGAAAATTCTCACGCCCAAGGTTCGGGATCTGACCGGGGAGGAACTGCGGGACGCAAAGGATAAATACGACCCTGAACTGATGAAGATCAAATCCGAGTATATGGAGGAGGTGGCCGATGAACAGAACCCGGCCGATGACCCGGTTGCGCAGGCCGTCCGGATCGCTGAAGTTGAATCGGAGGTCACCGATGACGACCTGGATTTTGAAGACCAGTTTGAAGAGATTTGAATGCCATCGTGTTGCCGTGAATGACCCGGTTTCCCCTTGATCAGGAAAAGTCCGGGCCTTTCATTGGGGTATCCGGTGGCTGGACGGGCACTGTCTTGCGGTTTGCACATTGGACGGCTACCGGCCCAAAATCGTCTGCGGTCGTTTCCATTCATGGCACCATGGGGAAAGTGCCGGCGAAGCGTGCAAACAGGAATTGACCGGACCGTATCAGGCCTTGTTTTGACCGGGATACCGGGCCCGGTTGTGTCCTCCTTTCATGCCTGCACCGGCCATCGCCGGTTTGTCCGGTTGGTCGGTCTTTCCGGGCAACCGGAAACCCGCTGCCATCCGTGACCCATACACAACCGGAAAGGACATTCGTGCAATGGGCCGGAGCGGGCAGGCTGGATTTCCACGGCGGCATCCGGGAACCGGCAGGCAGACCGGCCAGACCGTTCCCGCGTTCCGGTGTTCCCGGGCACGAGAGCGGAAGACCGTTTTCCAAGGGGCCCGGCGTGAAATCCCGATGCAGCGTGTTACCATTTGTGTATGCAGCCAAGGACATTGATGCCAATGAAATTTTCGAGTGTAACCAAAAGAATAGCCGGTGAGGGGGTCGATGCCTGGAACACCCATTATGAAGGGCTGGCCCGGCTGGAGGCAGGTGAGGACATTATCGTTCTGAGTGTTGGCCAGGAGACACACGAAGTCACGCCAAGGAAAATAGTCGATTCCGCCATTTCCAGTCTTCAGTCGGGCAGGCATCACTATACCCCGGTGGAAGGACTGCCGGAATTGCGCCGGGCAATCGCAAAACGCCATCGCGAACTGACGGGGCAGGAGGTGGATGAAAGGAATTGTGTGGTTTTTGCAGGAGCCCAGAGCGCCTTGTTTTCAACCGCCCAGTGTATCGTGGAACACGGCGATGAGGTGATCCTGATTGAACCGTATTACACGACCTATCCGGCGGCCGTAACCGCACCCGGCGCAAAGCTTGTGAGTGTTCCGGCGAGAGCGGAAAATCAGTTTCAAATCGATCCGGCGGATATCATTGCGAGGATTACCGGGAAGACCCGTGCGATTCTGCTGAATTCTCCGAACAACCCCACCGGAGCGGTCTACACGCTGGAACAATATCGGCCACTGGTAGATATCTGCCTGGAAAAGGGGATCTGGCTGATCAACGACGATGTCTACCAGGAGATTCTGCTGCCGGAACACCGGGCCAGCCCTGCCAGTCTGCCCGGTGCGGACCCGGTATGCATCACCATATCCAGCCTTTCCAAGTCACACCGGATGACCGGATGGAGACTGGGGTGGGTGGTCGGCCCTCCCGACCTGGCGACGCATTTGCGCAACCTTTCCATGTGCATGAGCTATGGTTTGCCCGAATTTGTCATGGATGCCTCAATTTCCGCCTTTCAGGCAGGTACCGATACAGCCGATGAGATTCGGGAAAGCATGGACCGTCGAAGAAAGATCATTGAAGAGAGTTTAACCGCGATTTCAGGATTGAAAGTGGTGGGCTCTGTTGGCGGAATGTACATGGTGCTGGATATCCGGGAATTGGGTATTTCGGGCCTTGAGTTTTCCCGGAATCTGCTGGACAGGCATGATGTGTCGGTGCTTGCATGCGATGGTTTTGGCGAATCGGGAAAGGGGTTGATCCGGGTCAGTCTGTGTGCCGAAGATGAAAAGATGAGAATTGCCGGTACACGAATCGCAGAATTCGTGCATTCTTTGCACTGATCCGGTTTGTGCGGGCCCGTCAGCAATGTGCGGGTGAAAAAGCATGGTGTTCTGACTGGAGTCCTGCGGGGTAGAACGGTCGGGATTGCCTCCCCCCGGGATGAAACCGGCAGCGGGGAATCTTTCCGGGAATGTCCAGGGGTTGATTTCACGGACGGTGCGGAAGCAGTCCGCGGGAAGTGACTGCCCTTGGGAAGGGGGTTCTGGCGAAAAAGGAGAGGCAGGACAAGTTCGTCCTGTCCGCAGTGAAAGACCGCAGTTCCACCCCGGTTCCGCAGAAAAAACCTCCCGGAAACCGTTCCCGGTTTCCGGCCCCGGGCATACGGATGCCGTCAATGTTGTGGCACCCCTTTTCGACCGGGTATCGCTGAAATCAACGACTTTCGGGTCATCACCTCCGAAGCCAAGGGCCCGGCTTTTTACTGCCGCCAACTGGGCAGGCACGGACCATCCTGAAGAACTTTCCGACAGAAAATCCGGTTTTCTTGCCGTTGCCGGGGCAAAACGCTTTTCCGGCGGGGAGGAGATGGAAACCGGGCACTCCTAACACACTCCTAACACACTCCTAACAGGGACACTCCTAACAGGGCACTGTCGCGAGCAAATCAAGTTGTCCGCATAATTAGCACATGATGTGTCCGGA
>WTGA01000003.1 GCA_011523765.1 Gammaproteobacteria bacterium | reverse complement strand
GAGATGATCTGGCGCGGCGGGTAGGCGCGCTGGCCCCGGGGACTGTAGGTCGCCTGGTTCAGGTGCGGTCTTTCGTTGCCGATTCATCCCGGTCAGGAAGATGGCCGCTACTTTGAGTGGTGAACTTATGTAAAAATCAACGTATGGACGCCCATCAAATCAGCCTGTTTGCTCTTCTTGGGGCCGTTATCGTCCTGTTTATCTGGAATCGCTGGCGATACGATGTCGTCGCAGGGATGGCATTGATGGCAGCGGTGTATCTTGGCATTGTGGAACCGGACAGAGCGTTTACCGGCTTCTCCCATCCCGCAGTCATCACGGTAGCCTGCGTCCTGGTCATCAGCCGGGCATTGCAGAATTCCGGTCTGGTGGAAGTGTTGTTGCGCTTCCTGGATGGCACCAAGCGAAGTTCCACGGGCCAGATTGCTGCCAATTGCGGGGTAGTCGGGATGCTGTCAGCATTCATGAACAATGTGGGGGCATTGGCGTTGATGTTGCCCGTGAGTATCCGCGATGCCAAGAAATCCGGACGGCCCGTTTCGACGATCCTGATGCCGTTGTCTTTTGCCAGTCTGCTGGGGGGGCTGATTACCCTGATCGGAACACCACCCAATATCATTATCGCCACCATCCGCCAGGAAAGTCTGGGTGAGCCTTTCAGGATGTTCGATTTCACGCCGGTGGGTCTCGCGGTGGCGGTCGCCGGATTCATCTTCATTGTTTTGGTCGGCTGGAGATTCCTCCCCTCCAAAGGGGAGGATGGGGAATCCGCGGACCGTTTCCATATCGCACGCTACATTTCAGAGGTAAAGGTGGCGTACGGCTCCTCGCTGATCGGATCCACGGTAGGAGACCTGGAACAGATCTGTGACAACGAAATCACGGTAATGGCCATTATCCGGCACAAACGGAATCGACTGGCTCCCTCCACCGTCGAAAAAATCCTGGAGGGTGATATCCTGATCATGCAGGGGGATTCCGAATCCTTCCAGCCGCTGTTTGCCTCCCCGGGACTGGTCCAGATCGGGGACAAGGTCATGACCCGTCAAATGCTTCAGTCCGAGGAACTCCGCGTGATGGAAGTCGTGATCATGCCTAACTCCATGATGGAGGGGTCTCCCATGCGTGATTTGCAGCTTCATGCACGTTACGGCATCAATCTGCTCGGCGTCTCCCGGCAGGGCGGTACGCCCATGTTCAGGCTGGGACAGGTCCGGTTCCAAACGGGAGATGTCCTGTTGCTCCAGGGAGTTGACAAGACCCTTGAGCAGGCCGTCAACGCACTGGGTTGTATGATCCTGACCAGAAAGGCGCACAAGCTGCGGCTGCGCAGCAGCACTTACCTGGTCCCGTCCGTGTTTATCGGCGGGATTCTCGCGGCGGCGTTCGGTCTGGTGACGGTACCCCTTGCTTTTGCAACCTGTTGCCTGGTCCTGATATTGATGAAGGCCATTTCCCTTCGGGACGCGTATCGCAGCATTGAGTGGCCGGTGATCCTCCTTTTGGGATGCCTGATTCCCATTGGCGAGTCGTTGCATTCAACCGGCGCGACAGAGATCATTTCCCAGAGTATTCATCACGTCGCCCTGGATGCGCCGCTGTGGGTCCTGATCGGTATTTTGGTGGTGGTCTCCATGATCCTGTCTGATTTGATCCACAATTCCCCGACAGCGGTTCTCATGGCGCCGTTGGCAATCAGCCTGGCAGACATCATGCAGATGTCGGCGGACCCGTTGCTCATGGCCGTGGCAGTGGGTGCTGCTTCACCGTACCTGACCCCCATCGGGCACCAGTCCAACACCTTGGTGATGGGTCCTGGCGGTTACCAGTTCGGTGATTACTGGCGAATGGGATTGCCGCTGGATATTGTGATCGTATGTGTCTCGGTCCCGATGATTCTATGGATATGGTAATGATCTGATACTGGAATAAATTTCTGATTTTTAGGATGATACCGGGATTGACTATTATTCCTGTTCAAGCTGGAGAACGATTATGAGTTGGCAAAAGAAAATACTGCGCGTGGACCTGGGTGCCGGGACCACATCCATTGAGCCCCTGAACATGGACTGGGCCAATGCCTATCTGGGTTCAAGGGGATTGGGGACGAAGTATCTGAGCGAGGAGATGGATCCCGCGGTGGACCCCCTCGGACCGGACAATGTGCTGATTTTTGCCACCGGACCCCTGGGAGGCACTATGGCTTCCACCAGCGGTCGGTATGCCGTCATCACCAAGGGACCCCTTACAGGAGCCATTGCCTGCTCCAATTCCGGCGGCAAATTCGGTGCGGAACTCAAGTTTGCGGGGTATGACCTGCTCATCATCCGGGGCAGGTCCGAAACACCGGTATACCTCAATATTTGTGATGACAAAGTAGAGATTCTGCCTGCGGAGGAAATCTGGGGGAAGACGGTCTGGTATACGGACGAATGGTTGCACACGAAGCACCAGGACCCACAGATCAAGGTGGCGGCGATCGGAGTCTCGGGTGAAAACCATGTCCGTTTCGCCTGTGTGGTCAATGATCTGCACCGGGCAGCGGGACGTTCCGGCGTCGGAGCGGTAATGGGAAGCAAGAACCTGAAAGCGATTGCTGCCCGGGGGACCACGGGGGTTCGGGATGATCACCCGGAAGCATTCATGAAGGTGGTGAAGGAAGTGAATGCCACATTGCACGGGAGCAGCAACCGGCGGGGCCTGATGCGTTACGGGACCCATGCCATGCTGGACAGCATGCAGGAATTCGGCGGTTTGCCCACGGAAAATTTTCGCAAGGTCAAATTTGCCGGTGCCGAAAAAATCAATCACAAATCCGTCACCGTGCGGTCCCGAAACGGGCATACCAACCTGATTCGAAATGCGGCCTGTTTTGGTTGCACCATCGGTTGTGGGCGGATTGCCAAGATCAATCCCCAGCATTTCAGTGTCCGGGGCCGTCCGGAATATCACGTGGCTTCAGGGGGGCTGGAATATGAAACGGCCTTTGCCTTCGGTCCGGTGGTAGGAGTTGACGACCTGGATGCACTGACTTTTGCCGGGTTCATGATGAATGAACACGGAATGGACCCCATATCGTTTGGCGTCACGCTGGCGGCCGCGATGGAACTCTATGAAATGGGAGTGATCACCCGGCAACAGACGGATGGAATCGATCTTCGTTTCGGCAGTGCTGAAGCACTGGTGGTGATGTCGGAGAAGACCGGAAAGCATGAAGGATTCGGGAAGGAACTTGGCCTGGGTTCGAAATTGCTGTGTGAGAAATATGGCCATCCGGAGTTGGCGATGGTGGCCAAAGGGCAGGAATTTGCCGGCTATGACGGACGCGCCATGCAGGGCATGGGTTTGGGGTATGCCACCAGCAATCGCGGTGCCTGCCATCTGCGTCACGATACGTTTGCGGAGGATTACAAGGACCCGGGTACCCGGGGCAAGGCCGAAGCCTGTGCGGTCACCCAGAACTTTGTGTCCATGGTGGATTCATCCGGGCTTTGCCTGTTCACCACCGGGACCTGGGGCTATGAGGATTTCGCGAAGATGATCAATGCCGACCTGCCCGGTGAATGGGATGTGGAAAGGCTTCGCCTGACCGGTGAACGCATCTGGAACCTTGAAAAACTGTTTAATCTGAAAGCCGGCCTGGGCAGGAAAGACGATACCTTGCCCCCTCGAATGCTGGCAGACCCCGCGCCAGATGGATTCAACAAGGGTGGTGTAGCGGAAATCGGCACCATGCTGCCGGAATATTACCGATTCCGCGGCTGGTCAGAAGAAGGCGTGCCCAGCAGGGAAAAACTGTCTGAACTGGGCATCTAGCGCGGTCACTCCGGTTGCCACTGGCGCGACCTTTCTGGAGAAGGCAACGATGGCGGGCCGGTTCACGAGTGCTTGATCCGGGCAATGGTTTCATTCAGTTCGGAGATCACCTTGTCCTTGTCGTCATGAGAGCCGATGTTGATGGACAACCGGAGTCTTGGATTGTTCACGCTGTAGCTCTGGTGATCCCGGGACCCGGCTATGAAGTCAATGACTTCGTATGTCCGGACCGGATAAGCAATGCCCTTTACCGTGATCTCTCCGCGCAGTTTGCAGAGAATACGGTCCTTGATCAGGCCGTATGTCTCGTGAGAAATGAGAATGGAATCGACGTTGGCATGTGACTCGAGCCGGCTGGCCAGGTTCACGGACCCCCCCACGATCGTGTAATCAAGACGCTCTTCAGAACCGAAATTGCCAATCGTGCAATAACCCGAATGCACGCCGATTCGGATTCGAAGAGGGGTGGTGATCCCCTTGGATACCCACAATCCCTGGAGATGGTTCATGCTTTCGCGCATTTCGATCGCCATGGCGATGCAATTGTAGGCATCTTCCTTTTCGCCCTTTGTTTCCGGGTCGCCAAAAAAGATCATGATGGCATCGCCGATATACTTGTCGATGGTTCCCCCGTATCGGATCGCTATCAGCGACATTTCATTGAGGTATTCGTTCAACAGGTCAGACAGCGATTCAGACTGCATACTGTCCGTGATGGATGAGAAATTCTCGATATCCGAGAAGAAAACGGTCAGTTTTTTACGGTAGGTTTCCAGCTTGACATCCTTTTTCCCCGAGAATATGGACTGATAGAGTTGCGGCGAGAGGTACTTTGCGAGTTTGTTCGCCAGGGCGTGGAGTTCCTTGTTTTTCTCTTCTGTTTTGAGATTGGCCAGTCGAACCTCTTCCAGTGCATCTTCAATTTTTCTGGAAACAAAGACCGCGATCAGTATAAACAGAATGGAGACAATCACCACGACGGAGACGATTACGATTTTTATTTTGTCGATGGTTTGAAAGAAATCGGATTTCGGGATCGAGTAATAGATGACCGACTGGTCCGATTCGCTTTTCAGGAAATAGAGGAAGTGTTCCAATGGGATGGAATCAGGCTGTGCATGGGGGTTTTCAAAAACCGGGTGGTAGGTATAGTTGAGAAACCCTTCCCGGGCAGTGATGATGGTCTCTTTGTCTTCCGGTGAAAAACCGGCGATCTCAAAGATATTCTTTTTGGCCACCAGGTCATTGTCGGAGTGGGCGAGAATCAGTCCGTTTTTCGATGTGATAAAGGGGTAGGCGCCTTCGGATACTTTCAGTGCCTTGGTGATGTTGATAATTTCCTGAAAATTGATCACCCCTGAGACCACGCCGAGAGGCTTCCCCTCTTTGTCCAGTATCGGGTGACCCAGGATTACAATGGGCTTCTTGGTTGTCCGTGCAATAATGATCTCGGAGATGACCGCTTTCCCTGTTTTCATTGCCTGGCTGAAATAGGAGCGATCATGCAGGTTCTGCAGATACTTGATCTTGATGGATTTGTCCCGATAGGATTTATAGATCTGGTTTCCATTGCTGTCCACAATCTGGTAGGACACAAACAGCGGGGTGATACTCAGTGAACGATCGAGCAGGGCCTCAATGTCATTTCGGAGGGTGTCTGAAGGGGCTGGAGTGAGATTGGATTGAATGGCATTGAGTTCACTGATGCCGCGCAGGATAAAGATGGCGTGCCGGTACAGCTGCTGCAGTTCATAGTCGATTTTTGTGACAATCGTTCGTGCTTCCGCCCGGGTTTGCTTCTTGATTTCATTGGATGAAAAGTTAAACTGAAACAGGGATACAAAAATCAGGGGGATGATGGCCAGACCAACCAGGGAGATTATCAGTTTAACACGAAATGTCATCATATTGCCTGCGCCCGTTAGCCTGCACTGACGGAACCTTTCCGTCCTCTCGCGGGAACTGTTTTTCCAGTCCAGAAGCAATTGAGTATAAAACATAGACCGGTCAATGCAAATGCTCCGACCCGTTGAACGGTCATCGGGACGGTGCTCGCAGGGGTACAATGACGAAGCGGGAAAACCGTTCATTGACGATGGGGACGGATGAAAGGGGTTTCAGGTCTCATACAGAAGGGAGGCCATACCCGGTCATCATACTTTTGACCGGGGCGGCCTGTTGTGCCCGGCCGAATCCCCCCCCTGTTTCCGGCCTGGTCGCCCCACGACGGCCGGACTGTCATCACCGGATTCATGAGCCGCGGCTGGAATCACGGTGAGCCTCCGGGCAGCTGGTCGTCCTTGGGTTTTGTACCCTATTTCCATCTTGAGTAGGTCTGGCCACTGTCAGGTACGCCCCGGGTTTTGCCGGGTTCCTCACACAGGGGCCGCGTTTGAGGACAGTTTGGGTCAGAAGAAACCATGCGGGGGATGGGCCAGGCCTTCGATTGAGCCAATACTCCATGCACCGGATCACCATAACGCATTGATATCTTAAGCACAGATGAATATACTCCACACAGATCAAGTTGAAGTGTCGTGGATGCTCAAGTGCAAATACCCGTTAACATTTCCCTCCATTCAAGCCTGCCTCTCTCCGTGTCAGTCCATTCAAGGTAATTCATCATTGCATTGCCTTCATATTTTGCCAGTAAGCCGGAAATCCCCAGCCGGATGATGGCAGTGCTATCGTGTCAGGTGAGCCGGAAAGTTGATCCTGTGAGCCCCGTGACATGGCTGTTGAGGGACAGGCTCGAGTCCCTGGAATCCATGGATTGCACCGGATGCCCCGGGAAAAAGCCGGGTGCGGGTACTTTCTGGGCCAGAGCCTGGATGATCCTGTCATGTTGATTCGAAAAGAAAGAGGTATCGACATCACGGGCAGGGATATTGTCATACAGTTTGATGTGGTCCCTGAACCAGACCTCTTTCCCATTGTGTTCAAACAGCACCCGTAACATCATGCAAATCACCAAGTAAAGGTCGAGTGTATGACCCAAGTCAAATTTCAGAACCGATTGATTAACAAGCTTGGGCTTGCATTGGCCGTGGTTTTGGTGTTCTCGGTGGCCCTCAGTTCCTTCTTGAACTATTCCACCTTTCAAAAAAACTATCGTCAGCTGCTCCAGGACCGCGTGCAAATCGTGCTCGACGATACCCGGTTTGCGGTGGAATATGGCTTGGGACTGGGCCTGAAACTGGATGAGCAGACCCAGATTGGAGCCTTGCTGACCAAGGCCCTGGAATCGGATGAAAACATTGATGCGGTGATGGTTGTCAACAACCAGTCTGAAGTGCTGTTTGAGCGAGGGAATATGGAATCGGCACGAGAAGGACTGCTTCGGTGGCAGCAATCCCCGACATCGGGCGAGGTGGTTGAATTGGACCACCAGCTGGTATTCAGCATGGCCTTGACCAACAGCTTTGACCAGGCTGCAGGGTATCTGGTTCTTTTTTATGATCAATCGGAATACAGTGTTTTCCAGCGGGGGGTGACCGAAAAATTGATCCAGTATGCCGGGATGGTCGTGGGAGTGGCCATTTTGTGCGGCTTGTTGATCATCTACCTTATTTTGCGTCCGACCCTGCACAGTCTTTCCCGCATGCTGACCTCGCTTTCGCAGCTTCAGGAGGGTGAAAAATCAAGGCTGACGCGAAAAACGGCAACCACCAGAACCGAACAGCAGGTGGTGGCGTTACAAAAGCTGTATCAGGGAGAATCGATTCCGGAGCAGGAGAAAGAAGAGGACGTCAAGGTGAAGGGAAATTTGCTGATCCTGGCCACCACGATTACGTTGATTGTTGTCGCGACGGTGGTGAGTGCCTGGTTGCAACTGGGCGTTTTCAAGCAGGAACTCAGGCCGCAGGAGCAAAAAAAGGCGCTGGAAATTTCCAACCAGATTGCTGAAAATATTGATTATCTCCTGGATATAGGCGTGCCGTTTGATCGTATTCGGGGTTTGGAGCAGGAGTTTCGGGCCCTGCAGTCCACCCAAACGGATTTGCAGCTGATCGCACTGCAAATGAGCGATGGCCAGTTGCGGCACCAAAGCGGCGACATTCTTTCGTCAAAACCGTTGGAGCAGCAATTCAATCTGTATCGGCAACCCATTCTCTACGAGGGCGAGATGCTTGCCGATGTGGTGATTGGTATCGACCCCCAGGCAATGGAAGAAAGCCTGAAGGAAATCTCCTTCGATATTCTGGCGGTCATCGCGGTGGCCGGGCTTCTGGCGGGGGAACTGATCCTGTTTATTGTCAGTTATACCATCACCACCCCGATGATCTCCCTGCAACGGATCATCCAAAAAGCCATCCGTGGTGATTTCAGCCAGGTTATGGATATCAGTTTCAAGGATGAAGTGGGCATGCTTGGCAGCAAATTGAACCAGTTGATGGGAAACCTCCGAAACCGGGTCACGGGTGCCGGGAATCCATCCGGAAAAACCAGGGTGCTGAAAAGCAGCAGTCTGAACTTTGTGCGCCCCCCCCTGTTTCTGCTGGTGTTTTCCGAATCCATGTCCCTGTCGTTTTTTCCGATCTATGTGGAGTCGATGTATGAACCCATCGCCGGGTTAAGCAAATCGCTGGTGATCAGCCTGCCGATTTCAGCCTTTATGGCCATCTGGGCCCTGTCATTGCCGATGGCGGGCCAATGGTCGGACAATGTGGGGCGACGAAAGGCATTTATCATCGGTGCGCTGCTGACGGCGGTCGGTCTGGCCGCCAGCGGTTTTGTGGACAACTTTTACCATTTGCTGGTGGTCCGCTGTTTCACAGCGGTTGGTTATGCCATTGTGTTTATCACCGCACAGGGCCTGGTTACGGACAATACCGATTCCTCCAACCGTACCAAGGGGATGGCCACCTTTTTATCCGGGTTTTTCTCCGGGTTACTGTGCGGGGCGGCCATCGGTGGAATCCTGGCCGACCGTATCGGCTTTGATGCCACCTTTTATTTATCGGCTGCCATGTCGCTCGCTTCGGCGTTGTTTGTTGCACAGTTCTTTACGAACAAGGGCAGATCGGATGCACCACCGACGAAACTGGCCTGGCAGGATTTTGCGGTGCTGATGAAAAATCGCTATTTCCTGGTCATTACCCTGTTTTCCGCCATCCCCGCAAAAATCACCTTGACCGGATTTCTGTATTACGCTGTTCCGTTATACATGCAACTGAACCTGTTCGAATCGCAATCATCCACCGGCCGCATTCTGATGGCCTATGGCCTGGCGATCATCCTGGTGACTCCCCTGAGTGCCCGGATCGTGGATCATTACGACCAAAAGAAACTATTCATCTGCCTGGGAGGGATGATGGCCGGTGTCGCGTTGGTCGCCCTGTACCTGGTGCCGAGCATACACGGGGTATTGCTGGCGATCCTGCTCATTGGAATCGGGCATGCAATCGGGGTGGCTCCCCAGCTTTCGCTGCTGACCGAGCTGACACAGGATGATGTCCGGTTGTCGACGGGGAAAGTGGTCGGGATTTACCGCATGACAGAACGCGTGGGCAATATGGCGGGACCGATACTGGCGGCGGCGTTGATTGCAGCCCTGGGTTTCAACGTGGCATTTTTGTGGTTTGCAGGGTTTTTATTTATCAATGCGGTCATCATGTTGGTCTTCCTGACCGTCTCGACGCTTGTCCGCCGAAAAGCGGTGGAGGTCATGCGATGACCCGGGCCGTCAAGCCGATCATAGGGCTACTGCTGTTGCTGGTTTCCACCGTTGGTTTTGCGGACCCGAAAACTGTATTCATGGTTTTATGGCGAGGTGAAACCGATGCGGAACGAGGTTTTATGGATTACCTGCAATCGCAAAACGATTTGGACATCGAGTTCGTGATCACCAATGCCAACAAAGACAAGGCGACGATTCCGGGTTTTGTGGAGCAGATCAGGCAGCAGCAACCCGACCTGGTGTACACTTTTGGGACCACCGTGTCACTTTCCGTGGCCGGGTCGCAGGCTGCGGGTGACAACCTGGGTGACATTCCCCTGGTCTTCAATATTGTCTCGGATCCCATCGGTGCCGGCCTGGTGACCCGGTTCGAGCAACACGACCGCAATCTGACCGGTGCTTCGCACCTGGTGCCTTTGGCAACACAACTCAATGCGATCGCGGACCTGGGCGAATTTTCACATATTGCCGTTTTCTTTAACCAGGAAGAAAAGAACTCACAATTGCAGGTGAGCAAACTCCAGTCGATTCTGGATGAATCGAAGCAATTCAAGCTGACCCGGTTTGCGATCGACAGTGACCGGCCCTTGTTGCCGCAATTGACCTCGTATGTGGATCAGGCGGTGAAAACCGGGGTGGATATTTTCTATTTGCCTTCTGATTCCTATATGATTTCGAATGGAGAACTGCTGGCGGACCTGGCCGGAAAACTCGGCTTGGCTATCTTTTCGGCGACAGAAGGACCGGTAAAATCCGGTAACGCATTGGTTGGTTTGGTCAGCAAGTACTACCTGGTCGGCAATTTTGCAGGATTCAAGGCGGCGCAAATCTTGCGGGGCACGCCCGCCAAGGATATTCCCATTGAAACACTCAAACGGTTCAATTTCATGGTGAACATGGATGTCGCGAAAGCCATCGATTTTTACCCTCCTGCGACTGTGCTGCGCAATTCCGCGATCTATCCCCAGGCGGTTGCGGCCCAGTGAGCCCATTGACACGTGTTTCAACCACACACCCCGGCCGCCAGAATTTGTCTGGCTTCATCCGGATACCCCAGCTTGTTGGCGGTCAGCCTGAGATTTTCATGGAACTGTTCGCGGGAAACATTGCAGATTCTGAGTTTCCGTTTCCGGTCATGGAATCCCAGACGTGCATGCATCACGCGATGATTGTCGAATAACACGGCATCGCCGGCTTCCAGCCTGAATCGTGCCTGATACTCCGGCGACAGCATCATCTGGCTCAATGCGCGGTTGCCTGAATATATTTTCAGGAACCGGTCCGAAGGGACATCCAGTGGTGCGGCAGACCGGGTATGAAACCGAAAGCCCACGATCTCGCTGAGTTCGTCCAGTACGAAAACCGGCGCACGGGTTTGCTGGTGCAGATGGTTTTCCGGATCAATGCGATGAAAGGGTTGAGGCTGGCGGCACAGCAGCTCAAAAACCTCCGGTTGATCCCGCCTTAACTGTTCACCCAGCCTGAATCCATCCACCAGTACCGATTCTCCCGCAGTTTCTGCAGGACGGACGCAGTGCAGGATATTGATTCCGGGCGGGTTGTGCCGATAGGCTTCGTCGGTGTGGGGCGGTACCGGCAGCATGGTATTGCCCAAAGTGGTGATTTTGCTTTGTGGTGTGAGATCGAATACCTGGCCATAGGCGCTTTCGGCAATGGTGCCCACCAATTGGGCAACCCGTTGGTACCCGTTGTCCCGGGGGGGTCCGCTGGTCACGACAACAAAACCGAAATCCCTCAGTTTCCGGTACAGTTCCAGTCGGCCCTGGTCCGAAGTGGAGGCATACCGATACTCCACAGAAGGGAGGTTTTCCACGATTTGGGCATCCCAGGTAACGGGCCGGTGAAACCGCTGCTCCCGAATCCCGTCGTGGTAACTGTACCGGCGCAGCCAGTCGGAATCAAAGCGGGAAACATGGTCTTCCTCTTTCCACGCAATCTGCAGATATCCTTCGGAATCGAAGCATGCGGTTTCCGGCAAACTGTCGAGCGGAACGTCGGCGGGCTGCAAATAGCGTTTGCTTGAATAGCTGTTGCCGCAGAGGTCGCAATCACAACAGTCTCTCAACCAGGCATAGTGGTAAAAGCTTTGCAATCCATCCGGCCAGATCAGGGTCAGGCCCGTCTTTGCCGGGACCAGCTGGATTGACGGCGTTGGCCGGGCGGCAGGCAACGTTACAGGTGGGTTCATCGGTATCCGGTATCCGGGTGCACGCTCTTGACAGGCCAAGCATACCAAACCGTCAGAATATTTTGTTGGATCATCTCCATGGATTGAATTGGCGCCCTCGGCAGGATTCGAACCTGCGACCTATCGCTTCATACCACTATAGCTTTCACTACCTGTGTTCAGTTTGTGGTCTGGACTTTCTCTTCACCCTAGCCAATGCCGTAGGTGCTGCCCGTCAAGTCTCTACACCTTCCTGGTATCCCCAGGCTTGGCTCGGTATTGCCACCGATCAGGTCGGGAAGGGTTCACCGAATTTGAGCAGATTCACACGGAGAGTTTCCAGCTCCGGTGCCCGTATTTCATCAACCAGGAGGCGATTGCTCTATCCCCTGAGCTACGAGGGCGCTGGCGTGGAGTATATCAGCTTGTGCAATGGGAAATGCATTCTGTCGGGGAGCCGGAGTGACTTCTCGGTAGTCGGATGCTGCTGAACCGCCCGCTTTGATTGCCAAGACTGTCATAAACTGTGACAAGCGGAATAAGCCAAATCGGGGTCCGGGTGGATGAAATCTTTGGAAATCAGGCAAGAATCCGGCAGAGTCAACGGTCTTGGCATGGGAAAATTCCGTTTTGGATTTGGAAATCCCGGCCCGCCATGGCCGATTTCGCTCGAGGGAACTCTGCAGGTTATGTTCCCGTGCGCCATGCCTTGAGTATGGTTTTCAGCTGGACACCGCAACGACTCAGGGAGATGGGCTGAAAACGGTTCTGAAATCTCACCCATCCACTTCTTTTCTTGAGTGCATTTCTTTCTGCTCGGTGCAAGCTACCGCCGTAGACGAGGACAGGATGAAAGCGCATCTTCGAGTCAGATTGGAGAAGCTCTTCAGCAACATGCGCACCAGACTGAAGTTGTCCGACGGCCTGGCTGGAATTTACCTGGCCTTTTTTTAGCTCCAGTGGGACAACCCAGGATGGATTGTCGGAGTCCTCCGCGATGAGCAGGTAATCGCAGCGGGTCTGCTGTGGGCCAGTGGCGACCCTGGCTTGTCGAAATCGATGATTACACGCGGGGTCGGTGCATCCTTCAGCAAGACGGTGCAACCTTCTTTTTGGCAACGGGATACGATGCATTTCGTGGAAACCTGTTCACGCACCGAATCGACCAACCCTGCCATCCCGAGTCCCCGAGTTGACGGGTGATGTCCGCCTAGTCATTGTGGAGGGCGGTTGCAACCTCATCGAAACCGGAGGGATACAGTCCAGAGTCGTCCAGACCGATTTCCTTCACCACCGATCCTTTGTTTTGTGTCACGACAGCTCGTGACAGACACCTTGTGTACGTGCGGGGCCTTGATTACAATCCCGGGCGAATTCAGTCATGAGCCTGGAACGAGGGGGGGAGTATGGGCATATCGGGGGAAACGCGGGCCGCGCTGGCGGCGGCCATCGAAAACA
>WTGA01000095.1 GCA_011523765.1 Gammaproteobacteria bacterium | reverse complement strand
TAAATCCGGACAGATCACGTGTTAATTATTAGGACAGATCATTTGCTCGTGACACGGCTGCAACGGCGCACTTGATTATCCCTGGTTCGCATGTTATTTTGAATAAATTGAATGATCAATCAATTTTGATTGGTATCAGTCTGCATTTGGAAGAGAGGCGGATTGTGCCGGTTGTTCCCTCATGCTTGGAAGATGGGGACAGACCGGGAATTGAAATGTGCACGATGAACGGGCATGGAGATTTTCAGGAAAACCACACAAAGGCACGACAGGTATCCCGCCAGGGGTATGTTGCCCCGGGCGCATGAAACCGGCCGGAACCGGTGCAGGAACCTGCCAGGCCGGTCCGCGGTACCCGATACACGTGTTCTCTCCGGTCCCGGCCTTGGGCCCCCTGCTGAAGTGGATCCGGCCCGGGAAAACCGGTGTCTACCCGGGAAAGACAACCGGCAAGAGACCCACGAGCACTAGTCATGCATGAACTTTCCCTGGCCCGCAGCCTGATTGACCTGGTGGATGAG
This sequence comes from Gammaproteobacteria bacterium, assembly GCA_011523765.1. Taxonomy (GTDB): domain Bacteria; phylum Pseudomonadota; class Gammaproteobacteria; order Arenicellales; family Poriferihabitantaceae; genus WTGA01. The sequence continues at coordinate 12,763 of WTGA01000095.1, read as the reverse complement.
TATTGCGAGCAGGAAAAAGTGTCGCATGTCAGCCGGATCAACATTCGCCTTGGCGAACTTTCCGCCATGTCCAGGGCCCTGTATTTCTGCTTTGGCACGGTGGCGGCAGGCAGTTCGTGCGAAGGGGCACAACTGCATATCGATGAAATCCCGTTGACCGTATTCTGCCGGCATTGTGATGAAGTGAAGCATCCCAATGGCCGATACAGTTTCCGTTGTTCCGATTGTGGAATGCCGACACCTGAAATCGTGACCGGCCGGGAAATGGAACTCATTTCCATTGAGGTCGGCAAGACCGCAGGTGGACCCGGATTTTGCGGGGGAAAACCGGTATCCCGTGAACGTAACGCACAGACCCGACAAGAATCATGAACCCATCCCATACGCCCTGTAAATTTGTCCCGCATCAACACCAGGGGCCTCATCGGGAAGTCGCCGATGATGCCCACACGCGGTCCCCGGAAAAACACAACGCCTCGTTTAAAGCGGAAGGCATACTCACCTTTATGGGTGCCCCGTATTGCCCGCCGGACCGGAACGCCGTCCGGGAACATGGTGCGAAGATTTGTTTCCTGGGGGCCCCCTGGGACCAAGGCACGATTGTCAGGACCGGAACATCGAGTGGTCCGCACGGGATTCGCCAGGCCTCCACGCAGTATTTTCCGTACATGTTTGAGTACGATGTCGACCTGATGTCCTTTTTCAATATCGTCGACTGTGGTGATATCCCGATTGTGCCCGGGAACAATGCGCTGTCCCAGGAATACATGTGTGACTATGTAACGGAATGCCTGGAGGGAGGTGCCAAGGTTTTGCTGGTGGGCGGGGACCATTCGGTCCCGATCCCCGGGGCCCGGGCCCTGTCCCGTTACCTTGCCGGAAAGAACCCGGCAGGGATGATGGGGTATCTGCATGTGGACTGCCACCTGGATGCCGCCGTGGACTGGGCGGGCATCGAAATCACCAATGCATCCGGTCCAACGGAAACGTTCAAGCTCGACAACGTGAGTGGAAAGAACATGGCCCACATGGGATCCCGGAACGGGCTGAATCCGAAAGACTGGATGGATTTCTGGATTGACAACGACATGCCGATCATCCCCATGTCGGAGGTGGTGGAGCGGGGTATCGAGGATTGTGGACGGCAGATCCTGGAACGCGCCTGGAATGGCACCGATGCCGTGTATCTTTCCTGGGATACCGACTCCATCGATTGCAGCACCATGCCCGGAACCAGCTGTCCGGAAAGCTACGGGATCAAAGGCCGTGAAGCGATTGCATTGGCCCGTATTGCGGGGGAATACGGGGTGGACGTTCTCGAACTGGCCGAGCTGTCGCCGATATTTGATGTCAGCCAGATCAGTGCAAAACTTGCCTGCAACCTGCTGTACCACTACCTGGGGAGCCGGGCCGCAACCCTCCGGGCAAATCATGAAACACCGTAACCGATAATCCGAACCATACCAATATTCAACCCGATACCGTCGCGCAGGAGCCGTCAAAATGAATCCAGCAAAAGCCTTTGCTCACCTGTTCTCTCCTTTGGGAGGAGATGAGGCCAATAACTATCGTTCTCCCGGTCAACTGTCTTTTTTGAGGGCACCGTATGTTTCCCTGGACAGCGAGGACCTGAAGAATTCCGATGCACCCTACGTGTTCATCGGGGTTCCCTTTGATGAAGGCAATGTCGGCAAACCAGGGTCGGAAGACGGGCCCAGGGAGTTCCGGGTGGCTTCCCTGGACTACTTTCCCTACTGGTTTGAGTTCAATGTCGACCTGCACGGATCTGCCGTGGATGGCGGCGATGTTTCCATGCCGCGTGTCAGCCCTGATGTGGCCCGTGAGCGCATCTATTCCGCGGTCCTTGCCGTCCTGGAAGCGGGGAAGACACCGATCATCTGTGGTGGCGACCGGTCGGTTTCCATCCCGGCAACCCGGGCGCTTTCCGATTTTCTGGGGGCGGACCGGAAAATGGGCTACCTGCACCTTGGCGCACATCTGGACATGGCCGACAGTTGGGCCGGAGAAAGTGAAGTCGCCCCCTGTGCCATGGCACGAATCACCGAGCTCCGGAACCTGAGCATGGACCATGTCGCACATCTGGGTGCACGCAATTCCTTCAACCCCAAGGACCATGTCGACCTGGCCAGGGCACGGGGCATGCGGTTTTATCCGATGTTTGAAGTCCTGGAGCGGGGTGTGGACGATGTCACCCGCGAAGCGGTGGAACGGGTATGGGGGGAGACCGACGGGCAATACCTGAGTTTCAATTTCAATGTCATGGATTCTTCCGCGGCCCCCGGTGTGACGGCGACGGAATCCGGGGGTCTTGAATCCCGTGAGATCATGCGTGTCGCATCCCAGATAAGCGACCGTGGAAAAATCAGTGTGATTGATGTGACCGAGCTTTGTCCCATGTTTGATGTCAGTGGTTCCACTTCAAGAATGGCGGTCTGCGTTGTGCTGCGCATCATGGCAGGGATCGCTGCGGTACACGGCCGGACGCTGGACGAGTCCCTGCGCCGTCCCGGCTGGCAATACAAGGATTGATGGAGGCGGGGATGAGTTTCTGCTGTTCAGTGGAGGTGGATCACGGTACAGCATAAGACACCAATGAAAATATAATACTATCAAGAGGCAATGACGATGAAAAATCAGAAACTCCATACAAGACCCGGCATGAGCCGAAGGACCTTCCTTGGATATGCCGCCGGCATTTCTGCAATGGGCGCGCTTCCCCCGAAACTTTCCCATGCCGCGGATGAGCTCAATGTGCTGGTGTGGTGCGACCATGCGGATGAAAAGCTGTTGGCTCCGTTTGAACAGGCCCACGGGGTCAAGGTGAACGTCAAGATCTACGAGGGAACCGGCACGGCCCTGTCCATTATCGAACAATCCAGTCCCGGAGACTGGGATGTCCTGGTGGTGGATGCGCCGGACACGCCGACCGTCGCAGGATTGGGAATACTGGAGCCGCTGGATGAAAGCAGGCTGTCGCTGGACGACCTGTTCCCGCCGCTGATCAGTGCCGAGTTCAACCATGTCGACGGGGTGCGTTATGCCGTCCCCGAAAAATTCGGCTACTACGGGGTTGCCTACAACCGGGACAAGGTGGACCCGGCAGATATGCGAACTGCCCAGGTGATGTGGAATGAAAAGTACCGGGGAAGAGTTGCGGTCTATGACTACTATTTTCCGGCAATGCAGCTGATCGCCATTTCCATGGGGCGCCATCCCGATGAAATCGGAATGGATGACCTGCCGGTCATTCGCGAAAAGCTGCTGGCAATGAAACCCAATGTGAAACTGGTGGGGGATATCGTCAGTGTCCAGAATGCGCTGGTGAACGGAGATGTGGACATCATCCTGAACGGTGCGGAATTTTCCGTTTCCGTCTTGATGCCGACCATGCCCGCTCTCGACTGGACCATCTTTGACGAAGGCGGATTGATGTGGATCCAGGGGATCGGCATTTTCAAGGACTCCGGCAAAAAGGATCTTGCTCTGGAGTTCCTCAACTATATCCTGAGTCCGGACGGACAGGGCCGGTTGGCGACCTCTGAATGCTACTGGGCGATGCCGGCAAACAGCCAGGCAGTGCTCAACGAAGATGAAAAGAAGATCCTTCGTTGGGACCAGCAGCCCGCGTTCCTGGATCGTTCCGTCCCTTCCACCATCAGCCAGCCGGATGTGGATTTGGCGATGCTGGACATATGGACCGAATTCCTCCAAAGCTAGTGTTTTCAAAAATCCGGTCCGGGTACGGTTATCCTTTTCCCGGATAGCCGTACCCGGGACCTGCGGATTTCACCCCCGATTCATTCGATGACCAGGCCAAAAGGCAAACCCAGGAAGTCGGGGAGATTCGAGTTCACGCGCTGGGCCATTCACCCGGCCCTGCTGTTTACCGTCGTACTGTTCGTGTTGCCACTGGCAATGATGGTGGTGGTCAGTTTCTGGCAGCGGGTATACGGCAGGTTGTCGGCGACCTGGTCAACGGCCAATTACAGCAAGTTTTTCGGTACCGAATACCTGTTGGACACGCTGTTCAACTCGATTGAAGTGACCGTGGTCACCACGATTGTCAGCATACTGCTGGCCTATCCCCTGGCGTATATTCTTGCCTACAAGGTGTCCCCCAGGTGGCAGAAACTGATTCTGATTTTTGCGGTCCTGCCATTCTGGACAGCCTATGTGGTTCGGTCCTATTCCTGGTTGCTGGTGATCTCCGAGAACGGCATTGTCAATTACGTCCTCCTCAACCTGGGTCTGATCGACCAGCCCTTGCAAATGGCGTACACGCGGGGCGCGACCATCCTGGGTTTTGTGCACTTCTTCACCATGCTGTTAACGCTGACGATCTATGCCAACCTGGTGCAGATCAAACCGTCCTACCAAAAAGCCGCGGAGGATCTGGGGGCCAGCCGCCTGCAGGTGTTTTTCAGGATCACCCTGCCGCTGAGCATTCCCGGTGTGGCGGTGGGGGCCTTTATCACGTTCGTCATTGCCATTGGTGATTTCATTACTCCGCAAATCCTCGGCGGCAGTACTGAAGTACTGGTGCCCCAGGCGATCATATTGCAGGTCTCCCGGGCTGCCAATTTTCCGATGGCCTCGGTCATGAGCATTACGCTGATGCTGGTCATTGTGCTGGTGTATGCCCTGACCGCCAAGCACCAGAAAATGGACCGGGTATAGCGCAATGAACTGGTTGCGACATTTTCCATCCACCGCTTACCTGGTGATTGCGCTGTCCTTTATCTACCTGCCGGTGGTGGTGCTGGTGCTGTTTTCCTTCCAGGACGGGGCACTTCCGGTCTTTCCGTTTACCGGACCCAGTTTACAGTGGTACGAAAAAATGTTTGGCAACGAACGGCTGGTTGAATCCTTGCTCAATTCGATCGTTGTCGCGGTTCTTTCTTCACTGGTGACGACAGTGCTGGGTTTTCTCGCGGCCTACGGAATGGCCAGGCGCACACCGCGATTCGCCGGCGGCATCCGGTTCCTGCTGATGGCGCCGCTGACCGTTTCGTACCTGATCATCGGCATGGGCCTGCTGATCACCTTCAATCTCATCGGCATTCCCAAGTCCCTGTTTGCAGTCGGGCTCGGTCACGTGATCATCAACCTGCCACTTTGTTTTGCGGTCATCTATTCCCAGTTTGGCGATCACCTGCGGAATATTGAATGGGCGGCCAGGGATTTGGGGGCCAATGACACACAAACCCTGTTGCGCGTCATCGCACCCATTATGAAGCCCTCTCTTCTGGCCTCTTTTTGCCTGTCGGTGACCCTGTCGTGGGATGAATTCATCATTGCATTCCTGTTGAGCAGATTTGATGTCACCTTGCCCGTGATTATTTTCGAGATGCTTCGTGCAGGGCTGACCCCCGAAGTGAATGCGGCCGGTACCATGGTTTTTGCGATTTCCATGCTGACCATCGGTGTCGGCGTAATTTTTATGTTCGTAGTTGCCAGAGAGAAAAAATGACCGAATCCATTGTCCAGTTGGATCATGTAAGCAAAACGTATGGCCCGGTAACTGCCGTTGATGATGTCAGTTTGAATATCGCCCCCGGGGAGTTTGTCGTGTTGCTTGGTCCATCCGGCAGCGGCAAGACCACGATACTTTCCATGATCGGGGGGTTTACGATCCCTTCTTCGGGAACCGTCACCATCAATGGCGAGGATATGACGGATACTCCCCCGGTGACCCGCCCGACCGTGACCGTGTTTCAGGATTACGCACTGTTTCCGCATATGACGGTTTCCGAAAATGTGGAATTCGGCCTGAAAATGCGGAAACTTGCCAAGGGCATCCGGCAACAGCGCACAGAGCAGTCACTGGAAATCGTTGGGCTGGCCGGTTTTGGTGACCGGGGCATCCACCAGCTCTCGGGAGGACAACGCCAACGGGTCGCCCTGGCCAGAGCGCTCGCGGTGGAGCCGGCTGTCCTGCTGTTGGATGAGCCGCTCGGTGCGCTGGATTTGAAAATACGGCACCAGATGCAGGATGAACTGGTCCACTTGCAAAAAAACCTGGGGGTCACGTTTGTTCATGTGACCCATGACCAGGAAGAGGCGATGGCCATTGCAGACAACATCGCCCTGATCAATGAGGGGAAAATCGAGGATTACGGACCCCCTGACCGGATCTACCTGCGTCCGGCGACCTTATTTACTGCGCGTTTCATGGGCGAGAGCAATATTTTTGAAGGCACGGTGAAGTCCTCCCGGGAAGGGACCGTAACGGTCGGGACCCGCATTGGAGACATTGCAGTTTCCGGTGAAGGTTCCACGGGCGACCGGGTCTATGTTTCCCTGAGGCCTGAGCAGATCTGTCCGGTGACGGAATCCGCGGAAGAAATGATTGATATCGGTGAAGTCCGTATCGGCGAGGTGATTTTTCAGGGGACGCACCGGCTCTGCCGGGTGGTCAATACCGCGGACCAGACCGAAAAACCGATTGTATTCCGACTGCCAGCGGAGCAGCAGCCCCGGACCGGGGATGTCATGCGCTTGCATGCAAAAAGCAGCCATGCGGTCTTGTTGAAAAAGTAACCGGCGTGTATGGTCAGGCAATGGCCGGGAGAAAACCCAAGAGACAAAGCACAAAAGGCCAGAAATGCGCCGACCATCTGATAGGGGTGGCGGTCGACCTGTTTGCGGAAAGGGATTATGCCTCCGTTACGATTCATGACATTACGGCCCGTGCAGGGGTCACCCACTCCCTGGTGTACTATCATTTCAAGAACAAGGAGGAATTGTTCAACAAGTCGGTGATCCACCTGATCGACAACAATATCCGGCGATTCCAGCGGAACCTGGAGCGGCACGACCATCCCGTGGATTTGCTCGAAGACTGGTTTGAATACAATCTCAAACATGCCGATGTGCTGAAAAAACTGGTCAAGATCATGCTGGACTGTTCATTGTCCCGGGGCGATTCTCCATCGGCAAGCAGGGTGATCAAGCACTTTTACGATGAGGAGCACAAAATTCTCTCCAGAAACATCGCCCGGGGGATATCCATGAATATTTTCAAAGAGGTGGACCCGGTCACCACGGCCTCCTATATATCGACCCATATCGACGGCATATTTTATGGCAGCTGGACCCAGCCGGATTTCAATATGCAGGAGGCGATGGATCACATGAAAACCGTATTGTGGTCCATGCTCCGGGTCGAAGAAGGCTAGTTCGGGAAGCGGGGTTTTTCGCGTCTCAACTGGAACAGGGGTTCGGCCACGCCTGCCAGGGTGATCAGTAAAACGCCGGCAATTTCCTTCGCACCGAAGGGTTCATCGGCAAGCAGGGCGGCGGTGAGGGTGCCGACACTGATCTCGGTCATGAAAAGCAGTCCTACGATGCCCGGGTTCAGCTGGGAGGGCGCATACAGGGTGACGAACGCCCCCGGAATGATGACCAGCAGGGCAAAGGGTACCAGCCAGGCCAGTGTGCCGCCAAGGTGCTCCCACTGCGGTGGAGCCAGTTCACCGGAACCGGACGCGGCCAGGGCGAAAACCATGGAGCAGAGGGTTGCCCAGAACAGGAAGGTCACGGTGTAATTGACGGTATCCTGTTTGTCCGTCAGGATCGCAAGGGCCGCCCCCGCCCAGATGATTCCACCTGACAGGGCAAGCCAGTCACCGGCCTTGGACGGGACCGGGATCCCCTCGTCAAGGCCGCAAATCACAAGCAGTCCGCCAATGCCGAGGAGTATCGAGAACCAGCGTACGGGTGTAATCCTTTCCCCGATAAAGATCCGGGCGAAGAAAAACCCCCAGACCGGCATCAGGTAGTAAAACACCAAGGCACGGATGACTTCGGTGTACAGGAAGGCTCCGGTGTAACAGACATAGGCAAGCCCCGTTATGAAAGCAATCACATGCATGCGTTTCCGGCCGGGAACCAGTTGGGCCCATTGCTTCAGGATATAGGGGGCCAGCAGTACCAGGGATGCCAGGTTGAACAGGAAGACCGCCCACATGCCGGGAAACCCGGTCTCGTCCATGTAACGCAAGGGGATCCAGTAGATCCCCATGACGATGCCTGAGAAAATGCCCGCCAGTTTCGCCCAGCCCTGGCGGCTGAATGTGTCAAATAATGGGTGCAAGGAAAAGGAGGCCTGTGGTGGCCGGGTTGTCCATATACCGTTGGCGGCAACCGGCACGGTGGCGAGGCCTGGAACGGTGTCCGCCTCCCGGTCTCAAATCCCCGGAAAAATGTCGCGACATGAGTGCAGCGGCCACACCCTGCAGCGGCCGGTTGGCATTCCAGGGGCCCCGGGCAACCGGAAGGGGAAAACCCGGGTCAGTGTCCCTGGATCCGGTCATACAGGCTTTGGGGAATTGCAATCCCTTCCCGGGCGCTTATTTGACGGTTTTTGACTCTCCGGTCTCCCGGGAGTCGCGTGCCTTCCTGCCCAAGCAGGGCCGTGAACAACCGGTCGGCGTGTTCATACGGGTCCTGGTCGCTGCCGAACCTTTTGGGGTCGATGGCGATGATCAGCTCACCCCCCCGGGGCGGGCCCCCGTCCCGGTTGTCGGTGGTGGCGGCCTCAAAACTGCACTGTTCCCCGATGAGGGGACCGACCAGCAATTCAATCATGAGCGCAATGGACGCGCCCTTGTACCCGCCGAAGGGGAGCAGGCAGCCCTCCAGAACGGCCTTGGGGTCCGTCGTGGGATTCCCTTCCCGGTTGATGCCGACTCCCGGAGGCAGTTCCCGCCCTTCCCGCGCAGCGATCATGACCTCACCCCGCGCCTGTGTTGCGGTCGCCTGGTCCCAGACCATGGGCGGCCGGCCCGGTCTTGGCCAACCGAAAGCCATGGGGTTGGTGCCGTAGAAAGGCCGGGTTCCGCCCGCCGGGGCAACCGAAGGGGTATAGGCGGTGAATGCCATGGCGCACAGGCCGAGTTCGGTCAGTGATTCGATTTCGATCCAAAGGGCTGCGAAATGGTGGGCCTTGACAATGGCAGCGGCCGCAATCCCGTTTTCGCTGGCACACCGGGCCAGCGGGTCCCGGACCGTTTTCAGTGCCAGGGGCGCATAGCCGGAATCGCCGTCAACCCGGATCACCCCGGGCGAAAGCCTTTCCACCCTCGGGCGCGCACAGCCATTCACTTTTCCACTTTGCAGTGAGGCGATATAACCGGGCAGTCGAAACAGGCCATGTGCATGACACAAGTCCCGTTCTGCGGAGGCAATGGTATCCGCGACCGCGGAGGCATTTTCGTCGTTGCAGCCGTTTGCCTTCAGGGCATGGTAGGCCAGCGGGTGGACTTCATCCAGGTCCAGATGAACCGTAACATTACTCATTTATTTTCCTGTTAATTGTGATAGTTTAAGGGAGTTGTGGTCGGCGCGTTCGAGTCCATGCCAAAACCAGCGGACAATCATACTAAAACAAAGCCAATATAGACATGCAAACCAGTAATTACATTCACGGCCAATGGGTAACTGGGGACCGGAACATTCCGGATGTGAATCCGTCCGACACACGGGAAATCATTGCCGAATTTTCCCAGGCCAGCGAGGCCCAGGTTGAGGAAGCCATCAGTGCCGCGGCGGCGGCCCAGCCGATTTGGGCAGGAAGCGGGCTGGAACAACGCTACCAGGTGCTCATGTCGATCGGTACGGCGTTGATGGACCGGTCGGCGGAACTGGGGGAACTGCTTTGCCGGGAAGAAGGCAAAACATTGCCGGAAGGCAAAGGGGAGGTGTACCGGGCGGGCCAGTTCTTTACCTATTATGCCGCAGAAGTGTTGCGGCAGATGGGAGACCTGTGTGACTCCGTCCGTCCGGGGGTGGAAGTCCAGGTTGCCCGGGAACCCGTGGGGGTCATCGGCATCATCACCCCCTGGAACTTCCCTACCGCACTGCCCAGCTGGAAGATCGCGCCCGCCATCGCCTACGGAAATGCGGTCGTCTGGAAACCGGCGAACCTGACTCCGGCCAGTGCGGTCGCCTTGATGGAAATCATTGCCGCACAGGACCTTCCCGATGGTCTGGTCAATATGGTCATGGGCGCCGGGCGAAGCGTTGGCGAAGCAATGATTACATCGAAAGGAGTGGATGCGATCACCTTTACGGGTTCGTTGGCGACCGGCCGCAGAATTGCTGAAGCCGCGGCAGTGAATCTGACCAAGGTGCAGATGGAAATGGGGAGCAAGAACCCCCTGGTCGTGCTGGATGATGCGGATCTGGATACAGCGGTTTCCTGTGCCGTGAACGGGGCATTCGGCAGTACAGGACAGAAGTGCACGGCCTCCTCGCGAATCATCGTTACCCGAGGGATTCACGATCAATTCGTTGAGGCCATGCGCAAATCCATGGAGAACCTGGTGGTCGGTCATGCACTGGATGAGAAAACCCAGATCGGTCCGGCCGTCGATGCAGGGCAACTGGAACAGAACCTGCACTACCTGGAGGTGGGCAGGCAGGAAGGTGCGGAGCTGGTGTGTGGCGGTGAACGGCTGGAGTTGGCTTCGCCGGGTTACTATATGAACCCGGCGTTGTTCATCAATGGGAACAATGCCATGCAGATCAACACCGATGAGATATTCGGCCCTCTTACATGCGTCCTGAAAGCAGAGGGTTATGAGGAGGCCCTGGCGATGGCAAATGACACGGAATTCGGTTTGACCTCCAGCGTGGTGACCCGGTCCCTGTCCAAGGCGAACCATTTCAAGAAACATTCCAAAACAGGTTGTGTCATGATCAACCTGCCGACTTCAGGCACGGATTATCATGTGCCGTTCGGCGGGCGCAAACATTCCAGTTACGGTTCCAGGGAGCAGGGACAATATGCGGCTGAATTCTATACCCAGGTGAAAACGGTGTATGTGAAAGCGTAGGGCACCCGGTTGTAATCATTCACATGCAGGATATCTTCGGACAAGAGACAGAAATATGCTAACCATAGATGGGATGCAGTACTCCAACTGGAGTCAAAAGATTTTCAAACAGATGCGTGAGGGAGACCTGGACTGTGTCCATGTCACCATCGCCTACCATGAAACCTGTCTGGAAGCACTGCGGAATATCGTCCATTGGAATCGGTTGTTCGAGCAGCACAGTGACCTGTTGTGCAAGGTGCAAAGTGCAGCGGATGTCTTAAGCGCCAGGGAACAGGGCAAAACCGGGGTCGTGTTCGGGTTCCAGAACTGTTCGCCCATTGAAGATGATTATTCCCTGGTGGAGGTTTTCCATGCCCTGGGGGTGCGGTTCATGCAACTGAGCTATAACAACCAGAGTTTGCTGGCGACGGGATGTTACGAGGAAGATGATCCGGGAATTACCCGATTTGGCAGGCAGATCATCCGGGAAATGAATCGGATGGGCATGGTGATCGACATGTCACACAGTGCGGAACTCTCCACGCTGGAGGCCATTGAGTTCTCGGAAAGACCCATCGCGATCACACACGCCAACCCGGCCTTTTTCCATCCTGCCCGCAGGAACAAGTCCGATACGGTGCTGAAGGCCCTTGGAGAAAGTGGAGGCATGCTGGGGTTCAGTCTTTATCCTTTTCATTTGAGGAATGGATCAGATTGCACGCTGGAAGATTTTTGCCGGATGGTGGGGGACACGGCAGAGATGGTGGGGATTGACCATATCGGGATCGGGTCCGACCTGTGCCAGGACCAGCCCGATTCAGTCGTCAACTGGATGCGGAATGGGCGATGGAGCAAGGATACCGATTATGGGGAAGGGTCGGCATCCAATGCGGGTTGGCCGGCCCAGCCGGACTGGTTCGGGAATTCCACCGACTACCGGAACATCGTGGCCGGTCTGGAGAACGCCGGATTTTCCAGCGACCATATCGAGAAGGTCATGGGTAAAAACTGGATGAGTTTCTTCGAGAAATCATTCGGTCCGATGTGACGGATGGAAGAATCGCTGGCGGAACTGCAGGTATTGCTCATGGAGCAACAGCGCTCCATGGACACCATGAGCGATCAGCTGGTTGTGCTTTCACAAAAATTGATTGGACTGGAGGAAAAAACGACGCGTCTGGAATCGAAAATCAGGCAGTTTGCGGAGATATCGGTACCGGGAGGCCTGGCAACCGACGAAAAGCCGCCCCACTATTGATCCGGATTGCCTGGATGGAACAAAAGGCATCCGGTGTAAAATCTGCCTGAATGGTGCGGGTCACGGACCCCCGGGTACCGGTCCAGCGCGGAACCATTCCCTTCAGACCACCCTGAGCGGATAACCGTCTATGCAATATTTACACACCATGGTACGGGTCAGTGACCTGGATGAGTCCATGAATTTTTACTGTGGCCAATTGGGGATGGTTCGGATCAGCAGGTGGGATTACGAAGAAGGGAGATTCACCCTCGTCATGCTCGCCGCTTCTGGAGATGAAGACCGGGCCAGCAGCGACCATACCCCCATGCTGGAATTGACCTGGAACTGGGATGAGAAAGGGTATGGCGGCGGCCGGAATTTCGGGCATCTCGCCTTTCGTGTAAACGATATTTACAGGATTTGCCGGCAGCTGATGGACTCAGGGGTGACGATAAATCGACCGCCGAGAGACGGGCGGATGGCATTTGTTCGTTCTCCGGACAATATTTCGATCGAATTGTTGCAGGCGGGCGACGCACTGCCGGAAGCGGAACCATGGGTTTCCATGCCGAATATCGGCGAATGGTAATTCGGCGACCATCGGTTTCCATATTCCCCGGGTTCCGGTAACCCGACTTCCGCAACTCGGCACCAAAAAAAATATAACTGATTGATTTAATTG
>WTGA01000159.1 GCA_011523765.1 Gammaproteobacteria bacterium | reverse complement strand
ATCATCCTGATCATGTCGGCTTTCAAGTTCATTGATTGAGCCCGAACCCGGCTATCAACCACACAAACCCCGCTTCGGCGGGGTTCTCTTTGGGTGAACAGGCAGTCAGATTGCGGTTGAGCGCAGTTTCACCCGTCAAACCCATCAGATTTCAACCCAGCGACTTTTTTCCTCTCTTTTTCTGAAAAAGTGACTGATCTCAATTTGGTTTCTAGTAGAATCCCCTGCATGAGTATTCTCCGATTCAATACCTATGAGGCGACCAAGGGCCAGGAGGCCATTGCCTGAACACGCTCTCACATACCACCAGAATCACCAATGAAAAAACTATACATGCTTGTAGCGGTGCTTTTTTTGGTAGGTTGCTCTGACGACGCGAAAATTGCATCGCGCAATCTGTCCAAATCCGCAGACAATTTCGAGATTGACCGCCGTGTCGTTTTCTACAATGGCATTACGGACAGCTATATGCTGACTATCGAAGGAAGGTGTTCAATCCAAGATCAGGTGAATCAACTTGAAGTCACCTGTAAAGTTGGACCTGACCAGTACAAAAAGCATTTTCTTGGTTTGTCCGATAATGTTACTTACTTTGCGGAGCAACTGAAGACCGCGAATGTGAGTGTATATCACCATCGGGTGACGTTTAAACCGCAACAGATTGTTCCCGACATTGATTTCCGGGGAAGCGCGGAGGAATTGAAAGAAAACGCTTCAGAAGACCAGCAATAACAGGAAGCCAGTCTGCATGACCACATCCCCCCAGAGCATGGCCACCCAGCCCGCCATCGCCAGAAAAGGGCCAAACGGGAGGGCTGGGGATTTCGGGGTGTCCCCTCGTATGGCCTTCAACCCCAGTGAAAACAGGGCGCCAGCGGCTCCGGACAGCAAAATCACCCATGGCAGCGATTGCCAACCCAGCCAGGCACCAATCAGCCCCAGGAACTTGAAATCACCGTAACCCATTCCCGCCTTCCCGGTGACCCATCGGAATCCCTGATAGACCGACCACAATACCAGGTAGCCGGCCGCTGCCCCGACAATGGCATCGGCCGGGACCACGAATACCGGCACCAGGCTGGCCCCCAGGCCGAGCCACAGCCCGGGCAGCACGATGAGGTCGGGCAACTGCCCGTGATCGATATCGATAAAGCTGAGGGTGATGAACACCCAGGTGAGCAGCAGACCGGCCAGTCCCTGCCAGGTCGGCCCCAGCACCAGGACTACCCCGGCACTGAGGAGGCCGCTCAGCAGTTCCACCAGGGGATAGCGAAACCCGATCTGGACCCCGCAGTGCCGGCACTGTCCCCGGAGCAGCAGAAAACTGATCACCGGGAGGTTCTGCCAGGCACGGATCGGGGTCTTGCAAGCCGGGCAATGCGACCCGGGACGAAGGATGCCGGGCGGTCTCTCGCCGGCTGGTTTCCCGGACAACGGCGACAATCCTTCATAATGCAACCTCGGCGGCAATCGCAGGATGACCACGTTCAGGAAACTGCCCACCGCTGTTCCGACGATCCCCATGACCACAACCCAGGCAGGAGTCGACAACAACCCTGCCAAGGATTCAAACCCCATCATTGGGAGCAAACCGTTATTCATTCCGTACAATTTTCCGTTTTCAGACTCCGTTTTCAGGCTAGACTGAACCCGTCGTTTTCGGTATAGTTGGTTTACTATGCCTGCCAGAGCTTATCTGGCAACTCGGAGGTCCAGGCACACCCCCTCTTTGGAGGGGTACTCCAACAGCCTCAGGGCTGGTGTCATCTTGAACCCGACGGGGACATTGTTCCCGTTGGGGAGGCATGTCTCCATTTTTTTAATGTTGTATTCTTAGATTGGAGGTAATCATGTCAACTGCTGTAAACCATACACCGGAGTTTCATACCTTGGAAATGACCAGGCAGCTCAAAGAGTCCGGCCTGCCGGAAAAACCGGCAGAGGCCATTGTCGGAGTCCTCGACGAGGCCCTGACTACGGTAGTCGGCCGGCTGGACGGGCGGATCGTGAAACTGGACGGGGATGTCGGTGACCTGAAAGGGGAGATCGGTGACCTGAAAGGTGAGATCGGTAACCTGAAAGGGGAGTTCGCGGACCTGAGAGGGGAGATCGGTAAGCTCGAAGGTACTCTGAAAGGAGATATCGGTGACCTGAAAGGAGATATCGGTACCCTGAAATGGGAGATCGGGAAGTATATCGGCATGCTCGGTTTTGCGATCATGGCGATCATAATCGCTTTGCGGTACCTGCCGCCACTCCCTGCCGGAACCTGAACCCGGTGCTTAACCACCTGAAAACCCCGCTTCGGCGGGGTTTTCTTTTGGATGACCGGACGTCCACTTCCTGTCCTGGTTCCAGCACAACCTTCATACCCTCAATGGGGACAGACATATCCACAGAAACTGGGGATAACGCTGGGGAAAAGAAGCTGACTCCCCACAGGGAAATTCCGGGTACCCGGCATCAATCTCCACAGTCCTCGAATTCACGATCAAGCTTGAAGGCGTAATCAATGTCCCGGACGGCATCGGCATGCCTGCCCTGAAAATTTTTTGCCATGCCGCGGTAGAACCAGGTTCTTGCATTGCCCGGTTCCAGGACAATCGCCCGATTAAAATCCGAAATGGCTTCGGCATAGTCGCCCTCTTCGCATCGGGCCCTGCCACGATCAGACCAAACCTCCGCCTGGCCCGGATCCAGCGCAATGGCCCGGTCAAAATCCCGGATGGCTTCTGACCAGTCGCCCCGTTCGCATCGGGCCATCCCGCGACCGACCCAGGTCTCCGGATGATCCGGATCCAGGGCAATGGCCCGGTCAAAATCCGAAATGGCTTCGGCATGCCTGCCCATCCGGCCTTTGATCAGGCCCCGCAAGCAGTAGCTCTGTCCATCCCCGGGATCCAACCGGATGCTCTGGTCAAAGTCCCGGATGGCTCCAGAACAGTCGCCCAGCCGGTTCCTGGCAATCCCCCTGCAGTGCCAGGCTCCGGCATGGCCGGGTTCCAGGACAATGGCCTGATCGAGGTCCCGGATGGCTCCAGGATAGTCGCCCCGTTCGCATCGGGCCACCCCGCGGTCCAGCCAACTGCCCGCCTGACCCGGATCCAGGGCAATGGCCCGGTCCAGGTCCTCGATGGCCCCGGAATAGTCCTCCAGTACCATTTTGGCGATTCCGCGATACCGGCAGGCCCCTGCATGATCCGGATCCAGGGCAATGGCCCGATCAAAATCCGAAATGGCTTCGGAATAGTTGCCCATCAGACCCCGGGCAATCCCCTGGTCGAAACAGGAACGGACGGAATCGGCCCGGTATGGGTGGATTTCGACGGCCGTGCAGTCGTGGTCCGCAACCCCGTCCCCCGGGCGGTCGGGACCCTCGTCGCCTTCCGGTGGAAAGATCATCACCTTGCACCGCCACCACAGGCCGGAGAATTGCCCGCGGCGCACCCCTGTACATTGCACAGGGGGGCACCGGTTGCGGACCATCCCGACCAGTTGCCCGTGGAAAGGCAGGTTCGCTGCCGGCCTGGCGACCCGGTGCCCAGTACCCTGGCGGGAGGGCAGGTATTGCCGCAACGCACACCGGAACAGGACCCTGGGCGGGACTCGGTCACTCCGACACTGACGGTATTCCCTCCAGAGGTGGTACAGGTTGCCGGGTTGGAAGGGGGGGTCGGAGGAGTCGGTGCCGCAACGCAGGACACCACGTTGTTGTTGACATTGATCCCATGGGCACAATCCTGCTCGGACACCGTCTTCAGCAAGGAGGCCACCGGACGGTCAATCACTGTTCCACCGATTTCCACCTGGTCCGTTTCGACTGAATTGGACGCGATATTGCCAGCCCCCGTAATATCCCTGGGGTTGACGAACTCAATATCTCCCCGCATCTTGTTGGCGCCGTCCAGATCCAGCATGGAATCTCCAATACTGGTCTGCGCCGGGACCTGTACAGTTATCCGGACCGTATCGGCGACTTCATCCACCGTCCCATTGAACGGGGCGGCAATAGCCTGCAGCTCGGCAATTTCGCCCAGTCTGGCCGGCACCTGGGCGACCACCACCAGATGGTCCGGGTCGGAATCGTCCAGGACCAGGGAAGCCACCCACAGACGGCGATCATAGTCCAGGTTCCCTTCCGCAAGTTCCCAGCCCCCGATATTGGCCCAACTGCGGTATTGCTGTTCCACGACCGACATCAAATCCAGTATCCTCCGCTCCATTTCCTTGTTTTGCAGTTTCTGGGTCTGCCACTGCAGAAAGGCCACGGACGCAACTCCAATCACCGCCAGCACGATGGTGAGTTCCATCAAGGTAAATCCGCCTTGTCGGTTTCGATGATTCAGCATTTTGTATTTCCCCATAGTATTTCCCGGATCCGGGCCTGCTCCCGGTTCCCCGGGATGGACGGTACCACCGGGCGGATTTCCACCCCCGTGCCGACGCGGGTCCCGCCTTTGGCCAGCAGAAACTGTTGGCGGTGCGGATCTGTTCCGCCATACCGCAGCACCGGATGGTCTGCCGGTGCCGGCCAAATCACGGTCCAGCCATTGCTCGGACCAAGGTCGGCTCCGACTTCGGCGGCCGTCCGGTCGACGCCGAAACCGGTATCGGCGCAATGCGCCCGGTGGTAGGCATGGGCAGCCGCCGCCAGTCTCTTCAGGTCGCTCTCGAAGGCCGCGGTGCGGGTGACGGCTGTCCAGCGGTCCGCACCAACAAAAAGAAGCAGTGCGATCACGGCCAGGGCAACGGTGATTTCGGCCAGCGACATCCGTCAGTTCAGCGGGACGCTCAGTACGGTTGTCGCACACGTCGGAGTACCGACATCCCCCATATCCTCCACCCGCTCAATCAGTTGGTTGCACTGCTCGGATTCATCCGTGGTGTAGGTCAGCGTCGCGGTCGCAGGGGCCGCATCCTGCACCAGCGAGGTGGCTGCCCCGTAGGCATTTTCGGATTCTCCATTGCCGGTAAAGGGGGCAATGTAGTATCCGTTATCCGCCAATACCCCCAGCCCCTGGGCTTTGGTGGTCTTGCTGGTTCCCAAACCCGCATAGCTCCCGTTCAAATTGCGGTAGGACACCGCTGCGGTCACCAGGCTGATCAGTTCCTGGTTCGCCAGTTCGATCTGCGTTTTCCCGAAAATGTTGGTAATCTTGGGGGCCAGGAAGATCGCCACGATCCCGATGACCACCAGGGCCACCGACAGTTCGATCAACGTGAACCCGCTTTCTTGGTTTCCTGATTTCTTCATGGTTGTACCTCTGGTTAAATGTTGTAGATTTCATACATGCCCAGCACCATCGACAGCAGGGTGTAGGCGACGGCACTCAGGAGCAGTATTTGGGTAATGGTCCGTCCCTGGGCATACCGTTTCCGGCAGATTTCCGTCTGCATCTGTTCCAGCATGGCAAACGCCCGGGCCTGGGTCTGGCGGTCTCCTCCCAATGCCAGTGCCCCGAGGGCAGCGGCCATGCGCCCGTCCAGGATGGTCAGCGACAGGGCCCGGTCGAACGGCATGCCGCCCCGGCTGTACAGGCGTTGCATTTCCGACAGTCCCCGGGTCATGAAGCGGGAACCGCCAAAGGCCCGCAGGGAGGCGGTCAGCGTGTCATCGTACGATGCTCCCAGGTGCGACATGACCCGGGACAGGCCGCAGAACCGGATGCCGTACTGCAACCGGGCATCCCGGTCGAAAAACGGCAGGAACTTCCGGTGACCGCCGTACCAGTGGGCCTTGCCGTACCAGATCACCAGGATCAGGACCAAAAGCCCCGCCCCGGCCACCGGGCCGTAGGCATTGACCAGGACGCTCAGTTCCCAGGCCGGGTTGGTCGACAGGTCGGTGAACGATCCCAGCAGATCTTCGTAGTCGGTGATTTTCGAGGCGAGAAACAGCAGGACCGCCAGGATGACCCCGTAATAGAGGTTGGGCCGGATGACTTCCCCGAAAAAGGTGAGGTTGTCCCGGGTGCGGGTGGCCAGCTGGTCGAGCACGGTGGGCATGGCATCCCGCCGCTCCGCAACCAGCAGCAGGCCGATGTCTTCCGGCGGAAAGAAATTGCTTTCCAGCATCCCTTCCGCCGCCGGCCGGCCCTCGGCCAGGGCCTGGGAGACCTGTCCGGCAATCCGGGTGATTTCCGGAGTGATTTTCAGGTCATCGCGCAGCAACTGAAAAATCGTTTTCATGGATGCCCCGGCCCGGATCTGGTATTCGATGACGCGGTAGAACATCACCCGGTCGGCCCGCGGAAAACGGCTTTGCACGCGATACAGGTTCACCAGCTTGCGGACCAGGCTCGGATGTTTCACCGGGAAATCCTCCCTGCTGTTCCCGGGGCGTTTTCCGGCTCTTTCAGGTTCAGGGACCGGAGACCGTCCTTCGCGGAGGGCGGATCAACGGCGATATCCAGCGAACCAACAATGCGCAGGGTCGAAATGGGGTCAATGCGGCCCTCCTCCACCTTGATCCGCGCATGCTGGCGTTTGCTGATCACCCCGTGGTGTTCGGCCATGTATCCCGGCAGGGCATAGAATTTCTTTTCATTGATCATTTCGAACACCGGCCCCGGGTCCTGGATCAGCGGAAAGACTTCGGCCACCAGGGTCTGGCCGGTAATGCCGTTCAGGCACCGTTCGCAGCCGTCGGGCTGGACGAACCGGAGGTCCCGGGTCTCCAGGGTCACGGCGAGATGGGACATCTGCCATTCCGGGTACACGGCCAGGGCCGCCTTGTAATCCAGGGCGCAATCGGCACAGGGAACCGGTACCAGACTCTGGGAGACGACCCCGGCCATGAATTCGGGCAGGGCGAGGACATGGTCGGGCACCCCCAGCCCGGACAGCCGGGTAAAGACACTGGCGGCCGTGGTGGAATGCAGGGTCGACAGCACACGCTTTCCCTGGATGGCCATATTGACCGCGGCTTCCGCGGTCTGCCCATCCCGGATCTCTCCCAGGACCAGGACATCCGGGTTCTGGCGTACCAGCGAGGCCAGCGTGCGGCTGAAGATTTCCTCGTGGTCGTGGTGATACCGGTCAATCTCCATGTGCGTGCAATGGTCGAGCTCGACCTCGACCGGGTCCGCCACTTCAATCATGTGTTCCGACCGCGGCGTATCGGCCATCATCGAGGTCACCGAGGTCGATTTGCCGCTGTTGGTGGGCCCGGTGAACAGGATCAATCCCCCCGGTGCCATGCAGATATCGCGGATGTGGCGGACCTGCTGGTCGGAATATCCCAGCGAAGCCAGCGACAGCACCTGTTTCGGGTCACGGATCCGGCAGGCAATGGTATTGCCTCCCTCGCTGGTCGGGACGCTGTTGGCCCGAATCCGGTACAACCGGCCGTCGTGCAGGTGATTGAGGGAAATGTCGCAGGGCAGGCTCTTGTCATACTGCCCGGAAACCGACGACCAGAGAATATTGGCCAGTGCCCAGCCCCGGTCCCGGGAAAAGGTGTCGACCTGGAATTTCACTCCGTAGCTCTTGTACTCCAGGCGGGTTTCATCGCGCTTGATCAGGAAATACACATCGCTCGCCCAGTGTTCGATGGCATTGCTGAAGATGTAGTCGATCGTGTTGTTGGACTCCGCGCCCTTTTCCGTGACCGGATTGTGCGGCTCGTCGATCCGCTGGTGTTCCCACTTGTCGAATTCCATGGGAGTGATGGGAGATTGCGTCACCTCTCCGAACACGTCCCCGGCCTCCTTCACCAGTTCACGCAGGGCCCGGGGATGACAGGCATTTTCGACAAGATAGATGTGTCCCGTGTTGGTGACCAGGGCCTTCAGGGACTGCCGGTTCGCTTCCAGCAACCCCGTAATGGCGGGAACCGTCGTCATGTCCTCCTTTCTGAGGGGCGGCGTCATCCCGTCCTCCAGGTGAGCGGGATGGACCGGTTTCCCTGTTCGAACACGACCACGATGTTTCCCAGGTCATCCCTGTAGATGTGTTGCAGGATGTAGGGCTTCCGGTCGATCTCCATCTCCTGGCCGACCGTCAGGGAAACCGCCTTCCCCCGGATCAGCAGGGAGACCACTCCCGGATTGCGGTCATCCGGCAGGCTGACAAAGACCAGGTGTTTCGATGCCAGCTGCACCGGCTCCGGAACCGCCTCGCTTTCGACCTCCTCTCCAGTCACCGGACCCGGGCTTTCGGATGGCTCCGGGGCGGACGGGAGATTGACGGCAACGGATTCCGCGGCGGCCTGCGTGCCGTGCAGCAGCCGCAATGCCCGGCGCAACCGGTCCGGATTGTCCAACCGGGTATCCATCAGCACTGCGACCACCGAGGGGGGATATTGCGAGACGACCCCCATCAACCGGAGCAGTTCCTCGATCTGGACCAGGACCGCTCTCTGCCGTCCCAGATCTTTCTGCACCACGTCGCCGGGGGGCAACGGCGGTTCCGGGGCAATGCCCTGGGCTTCCCCCCGTTCCGGAAGGAAGCCAGTCAGCAGAACCCACAGGAGACAGGATTGGAGTATTCGCATCAGGTATCTTCCTCCACGGTACCGGCGCTGAACTGCAGGTCGCACTGTTTCGGCTCCCAGTCCGCAAAGTCGCATTGTGCGCCTTTCAGTTCGTACGGACGGTCCGCCAGCATCTTCCCCAGGCTTCGCAGGTGACTGGCCCGGGGATGGAACAGGCGCAATGCGAATTCGATCCGCACCCCGCCCGGGTGTTGCGCAACCCCGGAAATGGCCAGCCCGGCACCGGCATGGGCGGCCAGCGCATGGATGTGCTCCAGTACCCGGAAACGGCCGAATGCTTCCGGGGACCGCAGGTCCCCGGGGACCCCGGTTTCCCGGGACAGCGTCCATGCGCCGCCCGCTGCCAGCTCCAGGGTCCACGGCGGGACGGCGGCCATCCGGACCGGCTGTTGCGGGTACTCGGGAGTGGCCCCGGCGATGGTCACGGTACGGGCATATTGCAGGGACGCCAGTCCGCTGGAATAGAATTGTTCCGCCAGGATGAAATAATCACTGAGTTCAATGACTTTGGGAGCCGCGGAAAAGTCGGTTTTCAGGGGAGCCGGCACTCCGACCTGCTGTTGCATCTGCTGTTGCTTGAGCCTCAGCTCCTGTGCAATCCGGGCAAGCCGGTCCTCATAGCGCTGGTAGCCGATGCCGGCGGTCAGCAACGGGACCAGGACCCCGGCCATGAGCAGGGCCTGGACGGGATGATACAGCCCCTGCCGGGCCATGAGAAAGAAGAGCAGCCGGTAGCGATGGGTCCCGGCCCGGGCCACCTTCACGGGGGCGAGGCCCTCCAGTTGATGACCTCCCAGTTGCAGGGTATTGCGGCCTCCGGCGAACCGGCGCAGGGGGGTCGCGGCATTGGCCAGCGTTTGCAGGTTTTCCAGGGCGGCCTCTTCGACCAGCACCGTTTCCGTGTCGATATATCCCTCGACGACCTCGGCAAAATAGACGGCATGGTCCAGGGTGATCACCAGGACAAACGGGTCCTTGCCGAAGTCTTTCGTCCGCAGCCACCCTTCCAGCTGCGTCTGGAACGAGATCGCTTTCGAGCGGCCCAGGAACCAGACATCATGGTCGCCGTCCCGGACCAGGATGCCGTACCGCGCCTGGTGCATCCTTGCGACCCGGCGGAGGTGCCGGGAGCGCAGCCCCCGCGAGGTCTGGCGTTCAACGCTGACCTGGCGGGCATTGTACGCCAGGGTGAACGGGTGGCCGTCGATGGATTCGCTGATCTCGTTGAACATGGGACTACCCTGCGATTTGTGCGCGGATGACAATGACGGTCTCGACCCGGTCCGACGTGTTGTCCACGCCATCCCCAAGCACGGGAAGCAACCGGTTCTCATCCAGCTGGTTCTGCCGGGTTTCCGACGTGAAATAGGTCAGCAACCGCGTTTCACCGTTCCCCAGGGACAGGGGAATCATCCGGTCCGCATTGCCGACATTGAACAGGGCTCCGGACAACAGGGAATCCCCGTACTCCGTGCGGTTCACGATGGTGCGGTTGTTGATCGCCAGCTGGATATTGATGCGATCGCTGGCAATCGTCGGCAGCAGCTGAAAGGTGCGGCCGACAATGCGCGTATCAATCTCGATCTCGGGCGTGACAATGATCCCGCCGCCATCCAGGGTCTGCGTGGCCAGCGACCGCTCCCGGATATATTCGATTTCCTGCGTGTCGGCGAAGGTCACGGCATGGTTGTTCAGGGCATCGAACCGGCGCTGTATGCTGTCAATGACGGTTCCCTGGGTTTCCAGCCAGGAAAGAACCAGCCCCCAGGTAAAATCGCTGGACTCGCCGGAATATCCCAATGACAGCGTATCATCCACCGGTCCGGGCGCAACCCCCCGCGTGTTGGTGATCTCGAAAACATTGGAAGCTTCGCGCAACAGGTTCACGTCCAGGTGCCGGCTGTGCGAGCCGGTCAGTGAAACGTCATAGACCGTAATGTCGATGATCACCCGTTTGCTGACGCTTGCATTGAAAGCATGGATCACCCGGTTGATTTCACGGATCTTGTCGGGGGTGGCCGAGGCGAACAGCAGGTTCGCAGAGCGCGACACCGAAAATTTGGCTTCCGGCTCCTCTTCCGTTGAGGGGGTTTCCGAGACCGGCAGGGGCAGGACATTGCCGGCCGGATCGAAAAATATCGGCGCGGGATCCGGGTCCGCGGTTTCCGGAGTGGGCGCGACCCCGAGGATTTCGCCCACCAGCTCCTCCAGTTCCTGGTAGGCATCCGTATTGATGGACAGGCTGTTGTCCGTTTCAGCCAGGGCGGCGCCCGGACTGGTCTTGAGAATGGCACTGGCTTCCCCCACCAATGAGGCAATCGGAATCACCACGGACTGCCAGTCTTTCACCACCACCACTCCGTCCACGATCTCATACGCCCAGTTGGCCTGGGCCATGAACGAATCGAGATGTTCCTGTACCGTCACGGCAGAATGCGGGGGCGTCACGGTGGTCGTGCGGTTTCGGAACAGCCGGAATTGCACCGGGTGGCCCTTCAGAATGAGACGGACCCCCTCCCGGGCATCCAGTTCGCCATAGTAGGCCTCGACGGGCGTGGCGAGCCACACGGCATTGACCGGTGTATCGACGGATTCATAGGGCGGGGCAATGGGGCGGTTGCGCACGGATTCCCGTTGCGCCTGCTTCGCCTCCTCCACAATGGACTCCAGTTTGGACCGGGCCTCCCGGGCCACCTCCTGGGGCTTCTTGGGCAGAGCACAACCGCCCAGCGCCAACCCGGCGATCAGGGTGAAGAGTATCGTTTTACGGACCATGGGGAATGCCTACATAGGTGAAGTCAATCGTGTTGGTGGCACGGTTGGGCCGGCCCTGCATGCCGAAGTGGGTTTCCACCACTTCCAGCAGCTGCGGCACGCCGCCAGGGGCCGGCAACCCAATCGCGACGGGAATGCGGTAGTCCCGGTAAAAGCCCGGCCGTTCGCTGGGCCAGTGGCCCAGCCGGAGATCGCAATCGGCCAGGATCCGGATCACGTTGGCCACCACCGTGGCCGGCACGAGACGGTGTCCCCGGCAGCGGTCATCCGCCGCCAGCTTTGTTGCTGCCCGGACCCTCGCATCCCGCCCGGTCTCTTCCAGGACGGCAGGCCGGACGCGAGCCTCCCGTACCGGATCCTGCGGAAGCAGGTCATCGGCTGCGTCCGGCGGCCGGACCGGTGCCGGGTCCCCGGCCCAAAGCGGTCCGGTCTGCCGTCCGGCCACTTCCGCCTGCAGCCCGGCCAGCAGGTCCCGGAGCGACTCCTCCGAAACCGGCGGGGGACTCTCCTTCTCATCGGCCGGGGGGGCAGCGGCAACATTCTGGACAAAATGGGCATTGACCCGTGCGCTGTACTGGTTGATGTGCTCGACCAGCGCCCGGAAATGACCGGATCCGGCCCGGACATCGGTCGCGGTCTGCGCCCACACCTCCACGCCGGACCATCCGATCACCAGCCATCCGGCCAGGAGGGTCGGGATCACCGGGTACGGGGGGTTGGTGGCCACCTTCGTTCCTCAATAATTGAGACGGCAGTCCGTGGACGTCACCCGCCATCCCTGGCTCAGTTTGTTGAGAAACAGTCGGCAATCCCGTTGTCCGAACCGGTAGATGGCGGTGCCGAGGGTATTGCTGACCTCTGCCCGGCCCACCCCGTCGACGTGCAACAGGTAACGGTTGGAGAGACCGACGATGTAGGCGGTCAGGTCCTGGGTGACCCCGGACGGCATGGTGTTTTGCGGCCCGCCGACCCAGCGCCGGAAGTGCTCGAACTCGGCCTTGTCGAGCCGGTTGCCGAGCTTCCCGGCCCGGTCGATCCGGTCCCGGACCGCCTCGACGAATCCGGCCGCGGTTTCAGTGGCCTCCGCCTGGTCCTGCCGGCCGGACGGGGAGGTGCATTCCGCCCCGGCGGTCAGGGTAACCAGCAGGGCGGCCCCACTGACGACCAGAATCGCGGCCAGCAGCCATTGCTGGCCGGGTTTCACGGGATATTTCACGGGATTCTTCTTGAAAGGTTTGAATGGAAACTTCATGGCAGCATTCTCCGGTTGTACAGAACAATGGTCTGGTGCAGCTGCTCCAGGACCTCGGTATTCTGCTTGCGTGCCCGCAATTTGATAATGAGGTACTCAATGCCCTGGCGCGTATAGAGTGCCCGTTTGCTGCCCACGGAAACCTCGGCCGAATACCCGTCCTCGAACACGAAATACGTTCCGTGCCACACCGTGTGGATGGGCGTTTCCCCGTAGTCTTCCAGGTTGAAATGATCGGTATGGTTCATGTTGGACCTCCGGTTGGTTGAGTAGTGAACTGGTTCAGTTTTCTTTCAGCTTTTTGTGGTATACTGTTGGTCTTATGAAACTTTTCAAACGCTGCACACCCGCGGCCAGGGACGGCTCGACCGGCCCCCGCGCCTCCTCCCTGGACCCCCGACCCGGCAAATGGATGAAAATCCGTTTTGGCCTGGGGGTGCTCGTCGAGCGCGTGATCTGGCTTTTCTGCGACGTGGTGGACCGGCTTGCGGCTGCAGTCGCTGCCGGAGCACTCGCTGTACCTGCGGATGAAAAAGCGGAAGCCGAAATGGAATACGAACGGCTTGGCCCAAACTCTTTCCGGTGTTTCCGTTTCCAGACCGGTCGTGATGTTTACGAGGCAGAGATATATCACGATGTCACCTAGTTCTTTGGGTGCTTTGAACCTCATTTCCCCTTCCCGACTTTGGTAGCCGCTTTGGTTGCCTGCTCTATCGCCTCGACTGAACCGCCCCCCGCCTGATCCGCGGGCCCCCGTCCTTCACCCAGAGCGCCGCTAATACCCCCTCCTCCTTTCACC
>WTGA01000172.1 GCA_011523765.1 Gammaproteobacteria bacterium | reverse complement strand
AACGCCAGGAAACGCCATGCACTGCACAACGGGAAATAACCGGTTGCAATGCAGACTTGTCATGGCTCGGTAGGCCTAGCCCGAATTCCGCGATTCGACCCGGTTTTCTGGCCTGCGATCCGGCCGGCGGACCAAACGGGAGCCGAATGGCATCCGAATGACCGGAAACACCGGAAATCGGCCATGGCAGGGGTTCCCGGACGGTCACCAGGAAAATCACGCCGTGCAGTGCAGTCCTCCTTCCGATCAAAACCAGGAGGTTTTCTTCTCGGTGTCCCCGATCAGCATTCGATCGAATGCATGGAGGGGGAATGCAGGCCCCGGACAATCGTGTCCGCACCGGGTTACCGGATGACCTCCAGAAACCTTTCAACGAAACGAAACGTCAATCCCCACAATACCCGGCCGCATGGAAATTGAATGCCCGGATAGGGGTCGGGTGAATAGGGCGTGTCATACAGGATTCGGTGGCCGGGATCCAGCAAATGGTCGAGACTGACCCAGAAACTGTCGCCTACTTCATGGTGATTGATGGATATTTCACCGGAGTCGACATGGAAGATAAAACAACTGATGGACAATGGGATTTCCCGGTGGTTGTTCCTTCCTTGCTGGTCATCCAGGCGACCAAGCCCGGAGCCAGCATCCAGGGCCAGGCCCACCTCTTCAAAGGTTTCCCGTATTGCGGTGTCCCGGACATTCCCATCTCGTTTCTCCAGGTTTCCTCCGGGAAACGCAATTTGGCCGGACCAGGGATCATCCGGGTTTCTCGCCCGCTCAATGAAAAACATGTGGGGGTCACGTTCAATGTCCTTCAATATCAGCGCCACGGATGCCAGCCGGTTTTGTTCTGACTGGATCAGACTGGGCCGGTATCCCCGGATTTTCTGTTTGATATTCCTGTGTGCCATACTGCGTTCACTTTTGTGCGAAACCTGTTTCATTTTCGGTCGGCCACCTACAATACCACGACGGGCCGATGCCCGGGGAACCCGTCGGCTGCGACCGGTGTCCTGCGGGCAGATTGGGCGACGCCAACCCGGACCACCACCCAGCCGTCCCGGCACGGACCACCCGACCGGAAAAACCGCAGGATGGCGGCCGCCCGGTGTTCGGAGCGGTGAAGTTTCCGGAATCCACCCGGCCTTCGGCAGTGCGCGGGGGAATTCAGACCGGCCTGCTGCCGCACCGTTCTCCGTCAGCGGGCCCGCAAGCGTCGAGGAAGAGCATCGCCCCGACCACGCACATCCGGGGCAGCCGGATCGGGCCCCTTGCATCCCGGTTCCCCGGGTGCTTCGTAACCGGGACTGCAGCCGTCGTTCTGTTTCACAACCGGCGAGGCCCGTTTCGTGGTAATTTACCATGTCCACCATGAGGAAGGACCGGCTGCAACCCGTGAATCCGAAACCACCCCCTGCTGAAACTGGCCCATTGACCGTACAACGGCTGGACAAGTGGCTGTGGACCAGCCGGTTCTTCAGGACCCGGCGGCTGGCCGCCGAGGCGGTCAGCGCGGGACATGTCCAGGTGAACGGCCGCAGAGGCAAACCCGGGAAACCGGTCAAGGCCGGCGACCACCTGGTCATCCGTCGCCATCCGGAACAGTATCGCATCCTCATTTCCGGACTGACCAGAACCCGGCAAAGTCCACCCCAGGCACAACACCTGTATTCGGAAACCGGGGAAAGCATCCGCAGCCGGGAAGCCCGGGCGGCCCTGGAACGGAACCACCGGCTCGGCATCCGGCATGACCGCAGAAAACCGGGCAAACGGGACCGAAGGAAAGGCCTGCAGGCCAAACAGCATATCCAGCATGCCGAGTAGCCGGGACAGGAACTTGATGCAAGGCACCATTCTCGACACCGACACCTTTGACCGGAACGATGTCAATCTGGAGGCTTTTCTTGATTTACCCGTACAGTGGGATTTTCACCGCAGCACCCACCCGGAACAGGTGATGGAAAGAATCCGGCATTGTGACATCATTGTCACCAACAAAGCCGTCCTGGACCGGGAAAACCTGGCCTCGGCGAAGAACCTGAAATTCATCATGATCGCAGCGACCGGCACGGACAACATTGATCTCGATTTCTGCCGGTCCAGGCAGATTGCCGTCAGCAACGTCCATCATTATGCAACCCCTGCCGTCGCCCAGCATACCCTGGGACTCATGCTGAACCTGCTCACCAGCCAGTTCCGGTACATCCGTGATGTACGGTCAGGAAAATGGAGTGACAGCCGGATATTTTGCCTTCTGGATCATCCCATCACGGAACTCGAGGGCAAGATTCTGGGCATTATCGGCTATGGTGTGCTGGGGAAACGGGTGGCCCGGCTTGCCCAAGCCCTGGGGATGCGGGTCCTGGTCGGCCAGCGGCCGGGGGGGCCATCTGTTCCTGGAAGATGGCCGCTGCACCCGCTGCTGGCCCGGTCCGATGTCGTCTCCCTGCATTGCCCCCTTACCGCGGACACCCATCACCTGATCGGTGTCGATGAATTCAGGGCAATGAAAAACACGGCGGTGCTCATCAATACCGCCCGGGGCGCCATTGTTGACAGCCAGGCCCTGGTGGCCGCACTGAAACAGGGGGAAATCCACGGTGCCGGGATTGATGTCCTGGAAAGTGAACCCCCTTCCCGCTCCCACGTCCTGTTACAGCCGGGCATCCCCAACCTGATCGTGACCCCTCACAATGCCTGGGCCAGCCTGGAATCCCGGCAAAGGCTGGTGGACCAGCTCGGGCAGAATCTGGCGGGCTGGCTGGAGGGCAATCCCATCAACACGGTCTAGTGCATGGACCTCCCCCCGACCTCGTTGTATGTCCATTTCCCCTGGTGCATCAAGAAATGCCCGTACTGTGATTTCAATTCACATGCCCTGAAACGGACACTCGACGAACCGTCCTATCTCCGCGCACTGGTCGCGGACCTGGACCATGAAATGCCGCTTGTCCGGAATCGGAACCTGGAATCCATTTTCCTGGGCGGCGGAACTCCCAGCCTGTTTTCCGCCAATGCAATCTCCTCCCTCCTGCGTGCCGTCGGGGACCGGTTCGCCCTGTCCGGACAAACCGAAATCACCATGGAGGCCAATCCGGGCAGCCTGGAACACGACCAGTTTGACCGTTATCTCCAGGCCGGGATCAACCGGCTTTCACTGGGAATCCAGAGTTTCAACGATGACCACCTGAAAATCCTGGGCCGGATCCATGATTCGCATATCGCGGAAAAAGCCCTCGCAGCGGCCAGGCAGGCCGGATTTGAAAACCTGAACATCGATCTCATGTACGGGTTGCCGCATCAAACCGTTGAAATGGCGGTATCGGACTGCAACCGGGCGATGGAGCATTCTCCGGCGCACATATCGTATTACCAGTTGACCATCGAACCCCAGACCCGTTTTTTTGCCGATCCGCCTGAACTTCCCGGAAATGACCGGCAATTTGAAATGCAGGTGGCGATTCAGGAACGGCTCCGGGAAGAAGGGTATTTCCAGTACGAGGTCTCCGCGTATTGCGTTGCGGACCGGAAATGCGTCCACAACGTCAACTACTGGGAGTTCGGGGATTACCTGGGAATCGGCGCGGGTGCTCATTCCAAAATTACCCGAAACAACCGGGTATCCCGGTTCTGGAAACAAAAACACCCGGAAACCTATATGGACCAGGTATCCCGTAACGGACCATACCGGACCCAAACGGCAGTCCCGCCCGGGGACCTGCTCTTCGAGTTCATGCTGAATGGGCTGCGGCTCAAAAACGGGGTGGCCCTTGAACAATGCGAACAAAGGACCGGATTGCCGGCACAAGAAATTCGACGACGGTTGTCCGGGCTGCTGGATTCCGGATGGGTCCATCTGACGGATGACCGCATTGCCTGTTCGGACCAGGGCTACCTGTTTATCGACGAAATACTGCAGACCCTGCTTCCCGACCCGGACCCCTGAAGAACCGGGAGAAAGGACCCGGCTACGGCACAAAGCCGGGCACCCGGGACAATGTGTGCCCACCGGCATTCAAACCGGCCTGCAATCACGCAGTGCGTTACAGCACGCCCGGGCACCAGCCGGTCGAAACGAGCTGATTTTGCCGACCTGTCACGGGTACATTGCAATGGCGGACCACTCGAATTGCCTGGACTGGACCGCTTGGTGCCGCAACTTTGAAGGGAATTCAATATAGGATATAATAATATCTAAAAATCAATAATTTCAGCTATAATAGATACAATTATATCTATATTGGTCCTTTATGTCGCGCTTTCTCCTGCTCGATGATACCGATGTGCAGAAGGCCTTTGCCGCGCATTTGCGCCGCTTGCGTGAAGAGGCCAGGCTCTCGCGTGATGCGCTCGCCCAACGCAGTGGTGTACCGGCTCCAACGATCAAGAAGTTTGAATTGACCGGACAGGTCTCGTTCCGGCAGTTGTTGCTGCTTTGGCAATCGCTCGATGATTTGAAGCGGTTGCATGAACTCGTCCAGGGGCAGAATATGCGTGCCCGGGAGCCGTTGCCGGCAACCATTGACGAGGTACTCAAAGATGGATTTTAACCCTGTCCGGCAGCTGTTCGTCCGCCGCACATTGTCGACGGGTGAGAGGGTTCCGGTCGGCGTACTGGCACAAAACCGCCAAGGCGTTTTTTTTCAATATGATGCCGGGTACCTGGCGCGCTTTGGCAACCTCTCCCCCTTTACACTGGATGCGACCACCGCATTGCAACCGGCACCCCGACAGCCCCATCACGGCATTCATGGCGTCTTTGCGGACAGCCTGCCTGACGGCTGGGGCCTGCTGCTGCAGGATCGAATTTTCCGCCAGCATGGTATTTTGCCGGCACAACTGACTGCCATGGACCGGCTCGCCCTGGTCGGTGCCCGGGGGATGGGTGCATTGACGTTTTCCCCCGTGTCCGGATTCAAACCCGGCGACCATCACGATGTCGACCTGGCAGTGCTGGGATTGGGAGCCCAGACCCTGTTTGATTCAATGTCCCTGGATGGCCCGGAGGGCCCACCTCAGGAAATCCTGGCGGCACTGGTTGCGACAGGCAGTTCCGGAGGTGCCAGGCCCAAGGCGCAGGTGTTTGCGAATGCAGGCAATTTCGAGCAGTGCCGCACCCATGCAAAACCGGAAGACGAGGCCTGGCTGGTGAAATTCACTTCCAGGAATCTGGCACTGGGCCACGAGGAAGGGCTTTGTGAAGCGGTTTATCTGCACATGGCGGAACAGGCCAATTTGCAGCCGCCATCCTGGCGGCTGATCCCCGCACCAGAACGAAGCGGTGCCATCGCCTGGCTGGCGGTAAAACGCTTTGACTATCTTCCGGTCGGGCCACATGCCAGGAAAAAAACCGCACGGCCCGGGCGGCTGCATATGCACAGCGCCTGTGGCTTGCTGGATGCGGATT
The DNA here is from genome assembly GCA_011523765.1 of Gammaproteobacteria bacterium. Lineage (GTDB taxonomy): Bacteria > Pseudomonadota > Gammaproteobacteria > Arenicellales > Poriferihabitantaceae > WTGA01. The sequence continues at coordinate 7,935 of WTGA01000172.1, read as the reverse complement.
TTCGCACGCCAGGTCTGGATTACGCTGACCTGATCAAAGCCAGCCGGCAACTGTGCAAAGCGCCGAGCGTCGGCCGGCTCCAATTTCGCCGGGCAGTGTTCAATCTGTTCGCCGCCAACCATGACGATCACAGTAAAAACTGGTCGTTTCTGCAAAACGATGATGGCCGCTGGCAAGTGGCTCCCTGCTATGATGTTACCTTCAGTCCTCACCCGTTTCATGAACATGCCACCACATTTGATGGCTATGGCAGGCAGCCACCGTTGAAAACCATGCAAAAGCTGGCGGCCGGTGCCGGCTTCGCATCGTGGAAAGAAGCCCAACAGGGTATTCACGAAGTGGTGGATGCGTTAAGCCATTTTTCAAGCCTGGCCAGGGACCATGGCATTCGAAGAAGCACCATAAAGGCGATTCAGGACACCCTGAGGCGTATTCAGAACCCTTTGCGGGACCTCCTGAAGCCCTGTCGCTGAAGAGCCTCCCGGGCCACGGGACCCGCACCCGGTTGCCGCGGACAGGAGTGCCCGGGCTTCCTCCGTTGCCGGTCTAGTCTGCCGGGTCACCGTTCCCGGGACCGGGTTCAAGCCGGCTCCGGTAATGGGCAGACCCGGGACCGCGTGGCGCACGGACCCCGCGAAATTCCCAGTCACCGCCCATTGCCGTGGACACGACTTCTTCCGTGGTCATGGGCTGGTGGCCGACATCCTCGCGGACGGAGGCCGGCCCCTCCACGATGGTATTGGTCAGGGCACCGAGCCCTTCGACTTCAACGGTCACCACATCACCCGGCTTGACCGGCCGGCTGTTGGCGGGAGTCCCGGACAGCAGCAGGTCTCCCGGTTCAAGGGTGATGGTCCGGGCGATATCCGCCACGAGGTAATGCATGTCCCATTCCATTTCACGGGTATTGCCGTTCTGCCTGATTTCACCATTCACCAAGGTGCGAATTGATTTGTTCCGAAAATCCCAGCGGGTGACCAGTGCCGGCCCCACCGGGCACAATGTGTCGGCCCCCTTGACCCGCAGCATGGAACCGGCATCGGTGTCCCGGAAGTCGTGCAGGCCGTAGTCGTTGGCAATGGAATAGCCGGCGATGTAATTTCCGGCTTCGGACGGGCTGATATTGCGGCAGTGGCGTCCCATGACAATCGCGATCTCTCCTTCGTAGTTGAGCCATTCGCACCGCCCGGGCCGGACCACGTTTGCGCCATGTCCGCACAACGCCGTAACCGGCTTGTGGAAATAAGTGGGGGTGGCGGGCAGTGTGGTCATGTATTCATCGACGCGGCTTTTGTAGTTCAGGTGGACACAGATGATTTTCCGCGGCTGCACCGGGGCCAGGTGCACGGCATCCTCCACGGCGACCCGGCGCCCGTCGCCGGCCACCAGTTCGTTGCCGTCGGCATGGACGACAACCGGGTATCCATCCAGCAAAATGCGTCGATACTCGCTCATGATTTCTCCATCGGTAGTGATATGGGGTGGTCTTGATTTCGTTAGGGAACAAACGATATGATACTACCCGAATACCGGCGGGTTGAAAACCGCCAACACACACCGGACCAGGCAGGGCACCCAGACCGAACATCCACCCAAATCCAGGAGCAAGATGATGTCTCTCAAAGGTTTCATGTTTCCCCGCAGCGCCACCGGCAGGGCCTCGCTGCTGCCTGGCACACCGTGGCACTATTCCGGCACGATGCTGACGGTGGAATACCGGACCCATCCCGAGCGAGTGGCCGAACTGCTGCCCGGCTACCTGGAACCCGCCGACGAAGATCCGGGTGCGGTCGCGGTCATCTGGGCCGAGTGGCAGAACTGCAGCGATGACTACAGTGAAATCCTGGACCCCGCCCGTAGCCAGTACAAGGAGGCATTTGTCGTGGTCAGGTGCCGGTACCAGGGCAACACCTATTCCCGTTGCGTGTACATCTGGGTCGACACCGATTATGCCATGGTTCGCGGCCACTACCAGGGCTACCCGAAAAAACTCGCTTCCATCTTCGTGTCACGACCCATCACCGTGGGGCAGGCCGGCCCCAGGCTGGAAGCCGGCGGGCGGTTTGGTGCCAGCGTCGCGGCCTATGACCACAAGCTCATCCACGCCACCTTCGAAATCACCGGGGAAAGCGACCATGCCGGGTTTGTCAACGGCCACCCCATGATCCACAACCGCTGGATGCCGGCCATAGAAGGCGACGGCCGCGACAGCCTGGACGAACTGGTGACCATGCGTGCCTACCAGGGTGAAGTGGGCCGTTGTTTCACCGGTGATTTCGAGCTGCAGCTGTTCGACTCGCCGGTGGAGGAACTGGCCCAGCTGGAACCGCTTGAAAAAATTTCCGGATACTGGCGGGAAGTCGCCTTTTCGTGGCGCAGCGGGACCACCCTGCGGCGCAACAGCCTGCCCGGCCTGGAGTAAGCCTGCATGGCGATCAAATCCCGGGACACCTCCAAAACCATACAGGAGAGTATTGCCACCACCCATGTGGCGGCGCTGGATGTGGACATGGATGCCATGGCGGCGATCTCCAATGTCTTCCGGGTCTCGGTTCTGTTCCACAACCAGGCGGAAAAGCGGTTCCTGCTGCAACACAAGCTGTCGTTTTCCGGGTTCACGGTCCTGTGGGTACTCTGGGTATTCGGCAAGATGGAGTCCTACCAGCTCGCCGAGGAATGCGGGATCACCAAGGGCACCTTGACCGGGATTGTCAGCACCCTGGAGAAACACGGTTTCGCCGAGCGCAGGGCCCATCCCAGCGATGGCCGGCGCAGGCTGGTGCGGCTGACCCGGAAGGGCGATGGGCTGATGAAGAAACTGTTTCCCACCATCAATGCGCTGGAACAGGAGTTTGTAGCCGGCCTCAAGCCGGCGGAACTGGTGGAATTGAGCCGCATGCTGCGCATCATCCTGCACTCCCAGGATCCGGTCCCATGACCATCCGGCACCCCGGCGACGATGGTTTCTCGAACCTGTCCGACCACGATTCGTTCATCCATGGCCCGCCCCACCATACCTTTGCACGCCTGCGCCGGGAGGACCCCCTGGCCTGGACGGACGGCGGCCAGTTCAAGGGGTTCTGGTCCATGACCCGCTATGCGGACATCATGGAATACAACCGCAATACCCGATTGCTGAGTTCGGCACAGGGGATACGCATCGAGGACCAGAGCCACGAGGAATACCTGGCACGGCGCACTTTCCAGGAAACCGATCCCCCCGAACATACCCATACCCGCATGCTGGTCGGCAAGGCCTTTTCCAAACCGGTCATTGCCGGGTTCGAGGGCATCATCCGCCGGTTGTGTGAGGAGATCCTGGACCAGGCCCTTGCCCAAAAGGAGTTTGATGCCGCCAGCATGATCAGCCGTCAGCTGCCCATGCGCATGCTCGGCCAGATACTGGGCATCCCTCCCGAAGATCTCGACTGGCTGGTGACCAAGGGCGATGAACTGATCGCCAACACGGACCCGGAATATACCGAACACGTGCTGGACAAGGACGACACCGAGGCCTTCCGGCTCATGCCTTTCCGCTCACCGGCGGGAGCCGAGTTGTACCGGTATGCAAAGAGGCTGGTGGAAGATAAGGCGGCCCGGGGCGATACCGATGGGGTGTTGCACCTCATGCTCCAGCCCAATGCGCAGGGAGACCGGATCAGCGACGATGAATTCAGGAATTTCTTCTGCCTGCTGGTCGCGGCGGGCAACGACACGACGCGCTATACCCTTTCTGCCGCCATCCATGCGCTGGCCAGTCAGCCGGAACTGCTGGGACAGCTGCAGCAGGGGCAGGACACGATCTGGGATACTGCCGCCGATGAATTTATCCGCTGGGCATCCCCCACCATGCATTTCCGGCGCACAGCCACGGCGGATTTTGAACTGCACGGCAGGAAAGTCCGGGAAGGGGACAAGGTGCTGTACTGGTTCGTGTCGGGCAACCGGGATGACTCCTGGTTTGACAGGCCGTTTGAAATTGACCTTTGCCGCTCGCCCAACCGGCACATGGCCTTTGGCCAGGGCGGTCCCCACATCTGTCTCGGCATGTGGCTGGCCCGGCTGGAGATACGTGTGCTCTTGCAGGAACTGGCGATGCGTGTTAAATCCATCCGGCAGTCGGGCGATCACGAATACGTCAGATCGAATTTTGTGGGGGGGATCAAAAGACTGCCGGTCCGGGTCGTCCTGAAATGACCCGGCCGTCCTGAACCGAATGATTGACCGGCACCGATGAAGAAAACCGAGGACAACATGGCAAACGAGAGAGTACGGGTCCTGTTCTGCGACCACCTGAATCTGGCTCGGGGGAAATACCTTCCGGGCCATCCTGTCTCGGGCGGGGAAACACGGCTTTGCCAGGGGATCTATGCCCTGACCTATGACAAGGACCTGCTGCCCGCCCCCGGCTCCAAGCTGCTGGAAGGCCTGCCGGACATGATTGCCCGTTTCCAGGGCACCGACATCCGCCCGGGCTGGCTCGGGAAAGAACGGGTCGTCGTTGCCGACCAGTTCGACAGCGCCGGGAACCGTCTCCCGGTCTGTGGCCGAAGCCTGCTCAGGCAGACAGTGGATGCGTGGAAGCAAATCGGCTACCACCCGAAAGTGGGGATCGAGCTGGAGGCCTATGCCTACACCCGTGACCCGGAAGGCCGCTGGCAGCCTTACGACACTCCGGGATCCTTTGTCTACAGCACCGGCCCGTTTTCAGACCCCCTGGGATTCACCGACACCATCTGGGAAAAGGCCGGTGAATGCGGTTTCGACCTTGAAATGGTCACCTCGGAATTTGATTCCCCCCAGTTCGAGTTTACCCTCCGGTACGACGATGCCCTGAAAGCGGCCGATGATGTTTTCCTTTTCCGGCTCATGGCCCGGGAGGTGGCCATGGAACAGGGCATCCTGCTGACCTTCATGCCCAAGCCGATTGCAGAACTCAGCGGCTCCGGGGTGCACGTCAATTTCAGCCTGTGGGATGAACAGGGCACGAACGCGACCGGCGACCCGGACGCTGCGGACAAGCTGTCCGCCCTGGGGCGCTCCTGTGTGGCCGGCCTCATGCATCACCACAGGGGGCTGGCGGCATTGCTGGCGCCTACCGTCAATTCCTACGCCCGCCTGCAGCCTGCCAGCCTGTCCGGTTACTGGAAAAACTGGGGCGAAGACCACCGCGGTGTCACCACCAGGATCACCAGCGAGACCGGCCCGCATGCCCGCATTGAACACCGGATGGCAGATGGTGCCTCGAATCCCTACACCATGGTAGCCGCCATTCTCCAGGCGGCACGCCTGGGGCACCGGAACGGCTATGACCTGTTGCCGGCGGAAACGGCAGACTGCCTGGAAAACCACGATGCCGAAGAGGGAGTGCCGGATGACCTGGGCACGGCCCTGGAAGTGCTCGAGGCGGACCGCGAACTGGTCGACGCCGTGGGCCGGGAACTGGTTGGAAACCTGGTGGTCATCAAGCAGGATGAGATCAAAAAAACCGCCGGATTCAGCGATCGGCAGTTGCGCGACTACTACATCCATTATATATAGTGGGAACATGACACGCATTACCTGGAAAATCGAAGGAGACCGCGACATCAGCGGGGAGGTCGAGGATGGCCTGAACCTGATGGAGGCGGCCATTGCCCATGACGTCCCGTACATCTATGGGGAGTGCGGTGGCTGCCTGTCCTGCGCCACCTGCCACGTATTCGTGGAACCGGAGTGGCTGGAAATGACCGGGCCGGTGGATGATGTGGAGGACGCCATGCTCGAGATGACCGATGTCGAACGCCGAAAGACCAGCCGCCTGAGCTGTCAGGTCGAGGTCTCCCCCGAACTCGATGGACTGGTCCTCCACGTCCCCATTCCCGAGTAACCGGCCCTGAATACCTCTCCACCCATCGTAATCGTCGGCAGCGGCCAGGCCGCCGCCTCGTTCATCTCGAGACACGTCCGGCTGGACGGTGCCCCGCCCCTGGTGCTGGTCGGTGAGGAACCGTATGCGCCGTACCAGCGTCCGCCCCTGTCCAAGGACTGCCTGCTCGGCAAGCTTGAGCCGGACCGCCTGCTGATCCGTGACCCCCAGTGGTACGCGGAACAGGGAGTCACCACCCGGTTCAGTACCCGCATCCGGGAAATCCGGACATCCCGAAGACAGGTGATCTCCGATCAGGGCGATATCCTGGAGTACAGCAAGCTTGTCCTGTGCACCGGCGCCGGGGCGAGAACACTGCCGGAGCGCATGGGTGGAGACCTGGACGGTGTGTTCACACTGCGGACCATTGCGGACATGCAAAGGCTCCGGCCGGTGCTGCAGCCCGGCCGCAGGCTGCTGATTCTCGGCGGCGGCTATATCGGGCTGGAAGTCGCTGCGGTGGCCCGCCAGCTTGGGCTCGAAGTCACCTTGCTGGAAATGGCGGACCGTATTCTCCAGCGCGTCGCGGACCGGGAGACCTCCGGTTTCTTCCGGGACCTGCACCGGGAGCATGGCGTGGTCCTGCGGGAGTCCACCCGGGTGGCCAGGCTGGCAGGGGTGGATGGCCGCGTCCGTGCCGCGGAGCTGGAGTCCGGGGAAAGGATCGATGCCGACCTGGTCCTGGTGGGCATCGGCAGCCAGCCAAACACCGCCCTCGCCGAATCTGCGGGACTGGAATGCGACAATGGCATTGCGGTCACAGAGACCGGCCGGACCTCGGACCCGGACATCTATGCCGCAGGGGACTGTACCAGCTTTGTCCGCAACGGGGTGCGGGTCCGGCTGGAATCCGTGCAGAATGCGGCGGACCAGGGAGACCTTGTGGCCCGGGTGCTCGGAGGCGAAGAGACTGCCTACACCGCCGTTCCCTGGTTCTGGTCGGAACAATACGACTGCAGGCTCCAGATCGTTGGCCTGAATCATGGCCATACCCACACCGTGCTGCGTCGCAGCGGAAAGGACCGGAGCCAGTCGGTCTGGTACTATGCCGATGACCGGTTGCTGGCCATCGATGCCATGAACGACACCCGGTCCTTTGCGCTCGGCAGGCGGATCATCGAAATGGGCAAACATCCTTCTCCTGAGCAGGTCGCTGACCCGGAGGTGGATCTCAAGGCACTGGTCCGGCCCCCGAAGCGGTAACCGTGACAGCGCCGGACGGCCGTGCGGTTCACCGGCTCTTCACTGCGTGTGTTGCACCATCAATCGGACCAGGGGTTCGTTGACAAAGCAGCCGGTTCTTCCAACCTTGTGTTGGGTCACAAATCCATGCTGGACCAGCAGGCCCAGATATCGGGTGGCGGTGATCCGGGTTACCCTCACCTGCCTGGTCACCAACTGGATCTTGGTATAAGGATGACAGAACAGGTTGTTCAACAGCTCCTGACTGTAAATCTTGGGCAGCTCGGTTCTCATGCGTTGCTTGGTCTGCAATATCAGGTCTTCAATTTGCCGGACAAGTTCCATGGTTTCCCTTGCCGCGATTTCGACCCCTTTCACCATATACAGGATCCAGCCAGCCCAATCGTTTTCATCGCGGACGGATTGCAGTCGCCGATAGTACTCTGATCGGGTACGAAGGATATATCGACTGAAAGACAGGATAGGCAAGTCAAGAAGACCCTGCTGGATGAGATACACCATATTCAGGACCCGCCCGGTCCGGCCGTTTCCATCATAAAAAAGGTGGATACTCTCAAATTGATGGTGGATGAGCGCCATTTTGACCAATGGGTCCAGCCTGGAAACCGTCGCATCATTGATGTATTCAATCAGGTTGTCCAGCCGTTGGTTGATCTCATCGGGATGTTGCGGTGGCGTATAGACCACCTTCCCGGTACCCGCATTGCCGATGACCGTTCCGGGCAGTGTCCTGGTTCCCGGTTTGTTCGGTTCAATCGTGGATTGAATCGCCAGGAGATCGTTGAACCGGATAAGCCCGGACTGCCGGATATTCCGGCAACTTT
>WTGA01000149.1 GCA_011523765.1 Gammaproteobacteria bacterium | reverse complement strand
ATATACCCCAACCTCTTGAATTGAACCAAGAAACAGGGAAAATCGGGGGTAACTTCAGTCTAGAACCAGCCCGGATTCAACGGCGATGCCGCCGTCAACCCGCCATCCACGGTATAGCACTGGCCTGTCGCAAAAGCCGATTCATCGGATGCCAGCCACACCGCCAGGTTCGCAATGTCTTCAGGCTGGCCAAACCGCCCGACGGGGTGTCTGTTCACGGCATCCGCCCTGGCGCAACCCGGGTCATCAGCCACATCGAAGGCCGCATCCGCCATGCCAGTCATTATCCAGCCCGGAGCAATGGCATTGCACCGCACCAGTGGCCCATGGTCCACTGCGATTGACCGGGTCAGGCCATGCACAAACGCCTTGGATGCATTGTAAAGACCGAGCCCCCAATCCGCTGTATCGGCGGCAATCGAACCAATGTTGATAATCGAGCCTCCCCGGACCATCAGGGGAAGGAATGCCCGGCAGGTCATAAAAACCCCTTTTGCATTCACACCCATGACGGCGTCCCAATCGTCGTCCGTGGTCTCCAGAACCGTTTTCTCCACCTGGACCCCGGCATTGTTGACGAGGACTGACAGCGTCCCGGACATTTCCATCACCTGGTCCCTGAGTGCATTGATTTCACTTTGTTTTGAGACATCCGTTGTTGTCCAGGCAATCCCATCGGGCAGGTCATCGGGTCGGGGACCGCGGCCGCAGGTCATGACTCCCGCACCATGGGAAGCAAAAGCATCCACAATCGCCCGGCCAATTCCCTGGCGCCCCCCCGTGACCAGCGCCGTTTTACCTTCCAGCCGGCTGTTCATGCTGCCAGCATGGACCGGTATGCCTCCAGCACCAGGCCATGAAAATGATGCACCCCATGTTCGGATTTCCCGGACCCGTCGGGGTCATACACGATTCGACCCTGGGTAAAGGCAGGGGTCGACATGCCGCGCTGCACATTTTCCACCAGCCAGATATCTTCGGCCTGGAGCACTTCATCCAGGTACCGGATTGCCTCGTGCTCCTGTGCAACGGGCTCCGGGTCTTCCAGGAAGAAGTCGTAGGTCTCCAGCGTCCGGGCGGGACCATCGGGAATGATTTGCATCACGATCATATTGCCCCGTCCCGGGTATCGCATCAGACAGGTATTCGGCCACAACCACCACACCGCATGATCCCTGACTGTTGCATTGTCCACCGGATAGGCGGAATTGGAAGATGTTCCGGCCTCGGCCATATGGCTGGAATAGATGCCATGAGTCGTTACCTTGTAGGTCTGCATGTCCACCAGCGTACAAAAATCCTTGTGAGCGATGGGACAGTGGTAGCATTCCAGGAAATTATCCACCACATTCTTCCAGTTCGAATGAATGTCATAGGTGAGGCGGCGTGCAAAAGTCAGTTGCTCCACATCGGGGGCCCAGAAATCCAGTTCATCGGCAAGGTCACCGCTTTGCCGGGACAGCGGAGCCGCCCCGGCGTCCAGGTTCACAAACACAAACCCGCAGAATTCTTCAACCTGTATGCGGTCTAGACAGACCGTATCGGCTTCAAAATTGACCAGATGTTCGGTTGCAGGCGCCCGGATGAGCCGGCCATCCAGGTTATAGGTCCAGCCATGGTAGGGGCACATGATTTTTGAAAGAACTCCTTCCCCGGACAACAGCTGCATGGCACGATGCTTGCAAACATTGCTGAATCCCTGCAACCGGCCATCACCAGTCCTGACCACAAAGACGGGAACACCGCCCACTTCTGCGGTCAGGTAGGCGCCCCGGTTCCGCAACTTTTCGGTGTGGCAGACCCATTGCCATGAACGTCGTATGATCGCATGCCGGTCCAGCTCACTCCACAGGGGGTCCGTATAGGCCTCCGCATGCAAAGAACAGGATTTCTCCGGAGCATCGTCGTAACCGGTACTGATGCGTTCTATGTCCGACGGGGATGGATGGATTCTCATGGGTCAATGATGAACCTTCTCTGCCCGGCCGGAAAGGTCATGGGACTGCCGGGCCGGTCTGACCGCATGATGGCCCCCTGCCCCGCAACCGCATTTCCCCCTCGTGGCCCGGTTCACGGATGGGCCCCGGTCCGGTCCATGGTAATGACCAGGTTTCCCACATGCGTCTTTTTCATAAAACACTGCTGGGCCTTGGCAAGATCTTTCAGCGGCCAGGTGCCGGCAAGCAGGGGTTTTAGCTTTTCCGCTTCAATGTAGTGTACCAGCTTGCCGAATGTGCCGGCCGGTATCACGGTGGCGCCCGTCAATTGCAGGTCTCGATAAACCAGTTTCCGCAGGTCAAACTGTACCATGGGACCGGCAATGCAACCCGATGAGGAGTAGCGGCCGCCCGGCCGCAGGCAGTTGATCAGGAGCGTGAAGATCTCTCCGCCGACCACATCCACGGCAACATCTATCCCGGCACCGGCAATTTCCCGGATCCTCTTTTCCACATCCGGCTCATGCCGGCTGACCACATGGTCCGCCCCGATATCGAGCAAGGCCCGCTCCTTGCCCGGCCCCGACAGGGCAATCACCCGGGCATTGCGGATTTTGGCCAGCTGAATGGTCGCCGACCCGACACCCCCCGATGCCCCGGATACGATGACCGTTTCATTGTCTCCCAGGCCCGTACACTCAATCAGGTTCTCTGCGGTCCCGTACGCACAGGCAAACGTGGCAATTTCAGCATCCGAATAGGCGGATTCCAGTGGGTAGACATTGCCGGCCGGTGCAATCGTATACTCGGCGTATCCACCATCTGTTTCAGAACCGAAGTACCGGGCACGCGTCCGGTCGGACGGATGGTTCCGGTCCAGGAACCACGGGTCGATCATCACCCGTCTTCCAATGAGTCCCCGGTGCCGGGCGCTGGCGACCGAATCCACGATGCCGCAGACATCCGCACCCTGGATCCGGGGAAATGTGATGACGTGGTTTCGCCAGCTCCCATCGGCATTGTCTGCACTGCCGTACCCGTCCTGGACAGCCGCTTCGGTAATCCCCTGTTCAACCCCTTTTGAATACCATCCCGTCCGGGTATTGATATCGGTGTTATTGAGACCGCATGCGTGAACCCGTATCCGCACTTCGTCGTCCGCAATCTCCGGGACCGGGGCGTTTTCGGTGTACTGGAGTTTGTCCAGGCCGCCATGGCCGGTTAACCACACCGCCTTCAATTCCCTACTCCTGCAGTGCGGGACATGCCCGTCGGGCACGGAGCCGGCAGCCCGCCGCCCCGGGAGCCCGCCCTGCCTGTGTCGGCCTCACCCTGCCGGCCCGGTCCATGGACAAACCGGGCAAATCACGTAGACGGCCAACCGAACCATACAGCCATTCCAGGGACTGGACGGGCATTGCGGTCCCCCGACAACCCCTATGCCCCTTCGTTCTGTACCCTGCGGCGCTGCAGCAAAACGATCAACGCCAGCAATACGACTGCCGGAATATAAAACACTTCCTTGGGCATGCGGTCAGCCGGGCTGCGGATATCCGCAATCTGCACGGGGTCCTCTCCGTAAAAGTCAAAGATTTTCCCGACCGTTTCGAAAAAAGGAGTCCCCGGAAACGGCTCTTCAATGATGGCAAACCCGTCTTCCACGATCACGTTCAGACCGGCCTCCTCCAGCCGTTTTTCGGCTTCCGAACGTTCACCCAGAGGCACCAGTATGGTGGTTGATGCGATTTCCCCGGTATCAAAATCCGGTCCGCTCACCACCATCGTCAGGACACCATCCGGTGTCGCCTGCCCGACGACTTCATAGACCTTGCCGGGTTCGCTGCTGACATAGGGGGAGGAAACCTGGTCGAGCCAGTACCCGGGCCGGAACAGGGTAAACGCGATCAGCAACAGCAATGCCGATTCCCACTTCCGGTTGCGCGTGAGCAGGTAGCCCTGTGTTGCCGAAGCAAACAGCATCATCGCGATGACCGCGACGGCAAAGATAAATATCGCCTTCAGGGGGGACACATCGATGAGCAACAATTCCGTATTGAAAATAAACAGAAATGGCAAGAGGGCGGTCCGGATGTCGTAGGCAAAACCCTGGATACCGGTCCTGATGGGATCTCCCTTGGAGATCGCCGCGGCCGCAAACGCAGCCAACCCGACTGGCGGGGTGTCATCCGCCAGGATACCGAAATAAAATACAAACAAATGGACCGCGATGAGCGGGACGAGTAACCCGTTTGCCGCCCCCAGTGTTATGATGACCGGTGCCATCAACGACGAAACCACGATATAGTTGGCCGTCGTGGGCAATCCCATGCCCAGAATCAGGCTCATGACTGCGACCAGCAGCAGCATAACAATCAGGTATCCGCCGGAGAGGAATTCAACAAACTCCCCCACTACCTGATGGGCTCCTGTCAACGAGATCGTACCCACGATAATCCCGGCGGCACCGGTGGCCACGGAAATGCTGATCATATTGCGCGAACCGGCCATCATTCCCGAAATCCAGTCGCAAACACCGGTCTTGAACGCCCTGCCGTAATCACCGGAACCTCTCATGAATGCTTTGATGGGGTGCTGGGTAAGCGTCACGATGATCATCGCAATGGCAGCCCAAAACGCCGATAACGCAGGAGAAAGGCGCTCGATGACAATACTCCAGATCAGGATGACAATGGGCAAAATGTAATACAGCCCGGTCATCGCGGTTTTCCCCGCGCTGGGCAGCTCGGTAATCGGTGCATCCGGATCATCCACCACCAGGTCAGGGACTTTCGAGGCCAGTTTGAGCAGATACAGGTAGAGGAGGAGACAACCCAGCGCAACGATATAAAATGCGGCTTCCGGGGCCACCACCTTGATCCATCCCAATCCAAAGTAGACGATCACACCGAGCAGGCCAATGCCGATGAACCCGCTCAGAAAACCGATTACTTTCCGCACAAACGTAAGCGAAGACGGCGGTTTGGGCAATCCCTGCAAATTCAGCTTCATCGCTTCCAGATGAACGATATAAAACAGTGCAATGTAGGAAACCAGGGCCGGTACCAGCGCATGTTTGAGAATTTCCTGATAACTGATCCCCGTGAACTCGGCAATCAGGAATGCCGCAGCGCCCATGACCGGCGGCGTGAGCTGCCCGTTGGTGGAGGAAGCCACTTCCACCGCACCGGCTTTTTCTGGAGAGAAACCGGTACGTTTCATCAGGGGGATGGTGAAGGTTCCGGTGGTGACGGTATTGGCAATGGATGAACCGGAATACATGCCGCTCAGTGCGGATGCCACGACGGCCGCCTTGGCGGGCCCGCCGCGCAGATGCCCCAGCAATGCAAAAGCAATTTTTATGAAAAAATTGCCGGCACCCGCTTTTTCCAGGATGGACCCGAACAGTACAAACAGGAATATCAGGGTTGCGGACACTCCCAGGGCCACCCCAAACACTCCTTCGTTCTGCATCCAGAAGTGCCACATCGCCTTGCCATAGGAGGCCCCTTTCCACTGGATGGCTTCCGGCATCCAGTCGGCATTGCCAAAAAAGACATAACTGACAAAAACACTGGCGACGATGAGCAGCGGCAACCCCAGGGCACGATAGACAGTGATCCCCAGGATCAGCATCCCGATGGTGGAAGCCACCAGGTCTGCCGTGGTGGGAAGCCCTGCGCGAACGGCAATTTCATTCCGCAGTACCACGATGTACAGGCAACAGGCCACGCCGGCAATGGCCAGTATCCAGTCATACCAGGGAATCCGGTCCCTCGGGCTGGATTTCAACAGGGGAAAGGCCAGGGTGGCCAGAAAAAACCCGAATGCGAGATGGATCAATCGTGCATTGGAATTGGTGACAATAACACTGATACCCGTTACATCCGTCAGCCAGAACGGCAGGTTTGAAGCGATATACAGTTGAAACAATGCCCAAACAAACGCCACATATGCAATGAGCTTCCCTTCCCAGCCCGCAGGATTGCGTCCTCCGGTATCCACGGTAGCAAACTCTTCCAGGTTGCCCTGGGAATCAGTATTTCCCGCCATCAGCACCTCACTGGAAGCCATAGGGCTTCCCTATCGCTCAAATTCTGACCGGCAAAATGCGGTCAAAGGCAAGTAAACAGGGCAAGCCGGATGGCAGCCTGCCCTGATTACGGTGTACGTTACAGCCAGCCCCGCTCTTTGTAGTATTTTTCTGCGCCAGCATGGAGTGGAGCGGACAATGAATCGCGAATCATTTCCGTTTCACTCAGATTGGCAAAAGCAGGATGCAGTTTTTTGAAATCTTCAAAATTTTCAAAGACTGCCTTGACCACGGTATAGACCACTTCGTCCGGCACGTCCGCACTGCTTACAAAGGTGGCGCCCACACCGAACGTGGCAATATCGGATTCATTGTTGTACATGCCGGCGGGAATGGTCGCAGTACGATAATACGAGTTGTCCGCAACCAGTTTGTTGATGGCATCGCCTTCAACATTCACCAGATGGGCGTCGCAGGTCGCCAAGGACTCCTGGGTCAGGGCTGAAGGATGGCCCACCAGCCAGAAATAGGCATCGATCTTGCCGTCACAAACCGCCTGTCCGGTTTCTGCGGACTTCATTTCAGCGGCCAGCTTGAGGTCACTGCGCTCCCATCCCAGGGCCGCTTCAATCACTTCCCAGGTACCACGTGTACCGGAACCGGGATTGCCGATGTTCAGCCGCTTGCCCTTGGCATCGGTCAGGGTGTTGATGCCGGAAGCATCACTGGCGATCACGGTAACGGGTTCCGGATGAACTGAAAACACGGCACGCAGGTTTTCAAAGGCACCCTGATCTTCAAATTTTGAAGTCCCGTGAAAAGCATGGTACTGCCAGTCAGACTGGGCCACGCCGAATTCAAGTTCACCTGACCGGATGGTATTGATATTGTAGATGGAACCGCCGGTAGACTCGGCCGAGCAGCGAATGCCATGCTCCTTTCGGTTCTTGTTCACGAGTCGGCAGATCGCTCCGCCCGTTGGATAGTAAACGCCGGTGACCCCGCCGGTTCCTATGGAAATAAACTGTTGCTCGGCTGACGCAGTACCGACATAGGCAAATACACCAAACAAAACAGCAGTAATAAGGGTTGTAACTTGTTTTTTCATTAATTCTCTCTCTTGGTAGAATTCATCGGTTATTTCTGGAATGTTAATATTACCCCGGCCATTTACAAAGTACTGACGACCGGACAAACACGATTGAAGGCCGGAAAGCCAACTGAAAGTCCATTTCGCCCGGCCTGAACCGGGTTCACATGAACCGGATACTAGGATACATCAATTTGCCCGGCATTGCATTACTGCCGAATCGGCATCATTTCCATGCAACATGTGGTTTTCCCGGAGAAAATGTATACTTGAAGACTCTCTTCCAACCCCGGGGAAACCGGAGACCCGCAATGTCATGAATGGCCAGATCCCCTGTTCACCGGGCATTCCCGTCCGGTTTTTGCCGGCCGCCAACCCGGCAATCTGAAAAAACGGGACCCCATTCCGTCACGACACAAAACAACCATGGGACATGTTTTTCATCGCAATCTCCAGCACAAGCTGCCCCGGGCGGTAAAAGGGGATGGTGTCTACCTCATCGACCATCGTGGCAGGCGATATCTCGATGCCTGTTGTGGTGCTGCCGTGTCGTGCCTCGGGCACAGCAACCCCACGGTCACGGATGCGATCAAAGCCCAGATCAGTGCATTGCCCTATGCCCATACCAGTTTCTTCACCACGGATGCGGCGGAAGAACTGGCTGAACTGCTGGCGGACCGGACGGGGGGCGCCCTGGATAAAGTGTACTTCCTTTGCGGTGGCTCGGAAGCGATTGAAACCGCCATGAAAATGGCCCGGCAATACTTTGTCGAGATCGGCGAGCCCGAACGGGAATTGTATATTTCCCGACGACAAAGCTACCATGGCAATACCATTTCCTCCCTGTCAGTGGGCGGCAACCTGTGGCGCCGCCAGGTCTATACCCCCATCCTGAACCGTTCGCATCATATTTCGCCCTGCTACGCCTACCGGGATCAAACGGACCGGGAATCCGAAGAGGAGTACGGGTTGCGCGTGGCCAACGAACTGGAACAGGCCATTGCACAGCACGGCGAAAACAAGGTCATCGCTTTCATTGCCGAAACCGTGGTGGGGGCCACCGCGGGTGCCCTGACTGCGGTACCCGGATATTTCAAGCGGATCAGGGAGATCTGCGACCGCTACGGCGTATTGCTGATCCTGGACGAGATCATGTGCGGCATGGGACGCACCGGCCGTTACCATGCCTTCGAGGATGAAGGCATCGTCCCCGACATGGTGACCGTGGGAAAAGGCCTCGGTGGCGGTTATCAGCCCATCGCCGCAACCCTGGTCGGACCGAAGATATTCGAGGCCATCCGTGCAGGCAGCGGCAACTTCCAGCATGGCCACACCTATATTGGCCATCCCAGTGGTGCCGCCTGTGCATTGGCCGTGCAGCAATATATCGACAGCCACCACCTTCTTGACCATGTGCGGACTCGAAGCAATGAATTGTTTTCGGCGTTGAGGCATCGGTTTTCCGAACACCCCTGTATTGGCGACATCCGGGGACGCGGGTTGTTCGTGGGCATTGAACTGGTTGAAGACCGGACAACCAAACAACCTTTCAGCCCCGACCTGATGCTGGACGGTGCAATCAGGAAGGCGGCCATGGACCACGGCCTCATGGTCTATCCCAATGCCGGCACCATTGATGGAAGGCTTGGTTGCCATATCCTGCTTGCGCCACCGTTTATTCTTGAATCCATCCACATCGAGGAAATGGTCGACAAGCTGGACAAAGCGGTCCACACGGCCCTGCCGTAGAGCCTGCCGGGTGTACCGCCGCCATGAAACAGTGGGCATGCCGCCCGCTCCACCAATCTCCGGGGACCAATCAAGCCCGCCTCCTGTTGTCCGGACCGGACGGGTGTCGGGATTCCCGGGTCTTCGCATATCCCGGATTCCCATTCATCCCGGACCTGTCCTCAAACCCGATATGACGTGGACCGCGGCAGCAAACGCCTTGCCGGATGGCCGCTGTCTGCCGACACACGGCTTGCTCTTTGATTGGATACAAAGATATCATTCCGGGCCTTTTTTTCCACCACCAAACTCATAACATGGCCCTCCCCACCCAGGCAAGGACTGTCATCATCGGCGGTGGTGTGATGGGCTGCTCCCTGGCCTACCATCTGTGCAAGGAAGGTGAAACGGACGTTATCCTGCTTGAAAAAGGAGAGCTGACCTCCGGGTCCACCTGGCACGCGGCCGGCCAGATCACCCACTCGGTCAGCCACTATGGTTTGGCAAAAATGGCCGCGTACGGAACCGAACTCTACCCGAGACTGGAGGAGGAAACCGGACAGTCCTGCAGCTGGCATCCAAGCGGAAGCCTGCGGGTTGCCTATGCGGAAGCGGAAGTGGACTGGTTGTACTATACCCAGTCCATCGGCAGGGGACTGGGGCATGAAATGGAAATCGTTGGACCCGAACGGATCCGGGAACTGCACCCGTTTTACCAGCTGGAGGGTATCCGGGCGGCGCTGCATACCTCCGGAGACGGTCATGTGGACCCTGCCGGGGTAACCTTTGCCCTGGCCAAGGGCGCCCGGATGATGGGCGGCCGGGTGATCCGGCACAATCGCGTCACGGGCATTACTCCGAAGCCGAATGGAGAGTTCACTGTGCACACGGAACAGGGGGACGTCCGTACAGAACGGGTCGTGAATGCAGGAGGAACCTATGCCCGGCAAATCGGGAAATGGGTGGGCCTTGACCTCCCCATCGCCAACCTGCTCCACCACTATCTGGTCACCGATACGGTCCCCGAATTCCTTGACCTTGACCGTGAATTGCCGGTGGTCCGGGATGACCGAAAAGTATCCGGCTATATCCGCATGGAACAGAAATCAGGTTTGATCGGTATTTACGAGAAAGCCAATGCGGTCACGGTATGGGATCATGGAACACCCTGGGAATCCGAAAACGAACTGTTTGAGGCCGACTATGAACGGATTGCGCCATGGCTGGAAAATGCCATGGAGCGAATGCCTGTATTCGCCCACCTCGGGATCAAACGGGTGGTGCAGGGTGCCATCACCCACCCCCCGGACGGGAATATGCTGCTTGGACCATCCGGCATCCGGAATTTCTGGTTGTGCTGCGGTTCCCAGGTGGGCATTGCATGGGGACCGGGGGCCGGCAAGTATCTGGCCCAATGGATCATCCATGGCGCAGCCGATATCTCCATGGCGAGTTTTGATCCAAGACGGTTCGGAGCAAACCTCGACGAGGTCTACCGCATTGAGAAGGCAAAGGAAGACTACCTTCTTCGGCATGAGATTCCGTTCCCGGCCCTGGACCGGCCCGTCTGCCGTCCGTCCCATTCCAGGCTCTCTCCCCTGTATGAGGTCCTGCGGGGAAAAGGGGCGGTTTACCAGGATGTATACGGCTGGGAAAGGCCTTACTGGTATGCGGTCGATGGAATGCCGCAAAAACATGTGGAAAGTTTTTCCCGGACCCGGCTTCACGACATTGTCCGCAACGAAGTCGGGGGGTTAAGGCAGCATGCGGGCATCGCGGACCTGACCGCCTTTGCCAAACTGGAGATATCGGGAAAGGACGCGGAAAAATACCTGGGCCGGGTTTCGTCCAACAAACTGCCAAACCAGGCCGGCAGCATCTCCCTGACCTATTTCATCCTCGAGAACGGCCGGATCGAAGGCGAAGCCACGCTGGTGAAACTGGCGCAGAACCACTATTACCTGGTGTACGCCGCCATACGGGAAGCATCACTCCTGAACTGGCTGGAAACACAGGTCAAGCCGGATGAGTCCGTTGCCATCCGAAACCTGTCCCGGGACTATGGCGTGCTCATGCTCGCCGGGCCCGCTTCCAGAAGGATTCTCGGACAATGCACGGATGCCGCCCTGGACAACGCCGGTTTTCGATGGTTATCCGCCCGGCACATCACCGTCGCAAACGTGGAAAATGTCCGGGCCATGCGGATCACCTACACCGGTGAACTGGGTTGGGAACTGCATGTCCCGATTTCGGGCATGCTGGAGGTGTACACCGCCCTGGTGGGAACGGAAGCCGGCAAAGGGCTCGTTCATGCCGGTTCGGCCGCATTGAATTCCCTGCGAATGGAAAAAGCCTACCGATCAGGACATGAAATCACCAATGAAGTGACCCTGGCCGAAGCCGGCCTCCTGCGGTTTTCCCGGGAAACCGGCTTTCAGGGCGCACAGTGGTCCACGGCCCCGGCCACAAGATGGCGACTGGCCTACCTGAAATTGGACGAGCCCGGTCACAGCGACCCCCGGGCGGACCCTCTGGGGGCGGAAACCATCTGTCATGACGGGATTCCCGTGGGGCATGTCTCATCCGGCGGCTATGGTTACGGCATTGACCGCTATCTTGCCTTCGGCTATGTGGCACCCGGCATTGCGCACCCGGGTACCGAGGTGGAAATATCCGTTCTGGGGAAGCCCCGCCGGGCGGTCGTCCTGGAAGATGCGGTGCGGGATGCCGAAAATGCGCTGCCCCGGTCCGACTGCTGACCGCCGGGTCAAGGGGGGTCCCGATATCGGGCGGCCCGGGTATCGATCCGGCTGGGCAAATCCAGTAACATGTGAAATTCAAACCATCCACAAGAAGACATGAATCATGGACAAAGAACGATTTGAACTGGGCCTGACGCAACGCAAGGGCACCCTGGGTGCGCAATACGTCGAAAGGAATCTTGCCGATGCCGATGCATTCACCCGACCCTTTCAGGAAATGATGACCGAATGGTGCTGGGGATTTGGCTGGGGCGATGAGTGTATTGACCCGAAAACGCGGTCAATGATGAACCTGGCGATGATCGGTGCGCTGGGCAGAATGCATGAATGGGAAATCCACTGCCGGGGGGCCATCAACAACGGCGTCACCACAGACCAGATCCGGGCGATCATCCATGTGGTCGCCATTTACTGCGGGGTACCCCAGTCCCTGGAATGTTTTCGTGTCGCCCGAAAGGTTCTGGAAGAAGAGGGCCTGCTTGAACGCGGCACCTGACCGGGAGGGCATTCCCGCCACCGCGATCGCCTTCTCAGGCCGGACGGGACGTGCGGAACCGGGCAGGACAGCCGTCTGTCCGGACAGCCGGCAGCATCCGCCACTGCCCGGATACCCGGGGACCAGCAGGGTCACTCTGAGGAATTGCCAAGAAGATACCGCGGACCGGCACCGGATTGTGCCGCCCGGTCATTGGCGTTGTACAGGGCACATCGCTTCAGCGACAGGCAACCGCATCCAATGCATCCGGACAGTTTTTCACGCAATTGCTGGAGGCGGTGGATCCGGTGGTCCAGCTGGTCACGCCAGTGCGCCGACAGCCTTTCCCAGTCTCCCCGGGTGGGAATGCGCTGGTCCGGAAGCGTTCCCAGGGCCTCGCCAATCTCCCTCAGGCTCAGGCCCAGACCCTGCGCCACCTGGATCACGGAGATCTTCCGCAGCATGGCCCGATGGTACTGGCGCTGATTGCCCGGACTCCGGACCGATTGAATCAGTCCCCTGGTTTCGTAGAACCGCAATGCCGAGGCGGCCACTCCGGTCCGACGTGCCGTCTCGCCGATGGTCAGGTAGGTCTTCGAACCCGTCATGGTCCCCGCTCCCCCTTGTGAAATGAATGCTTGACTTAAAGTTTACTTTAACTAGTAGACTACCGGAAATCAACCATACCAACCAGGATTGAACCCATGAAATCCCTCCAACCAGCAAAAAATCCGGCTGCCGTCTGGGTGCAGGCCGCCTCCTTGACCGCCCTGAAAAATAAAAACCCCGTGGTATTCCGGCATTGCGGAAAACAGGTCGCCCTGTTTCAGACCGGGAACGGGATACACGCTTGCAACAACCGGTGCCCTCACGAAGGATATCCGCTGGCGGAAGGCAACCTTTCCAACGGATGCACGCTGACCTGCAATTGGCACAACTGGAAGTTTGACCTGATGACCGGCACCAACCTGTATGGCGGCGACCAGTTGAGAATCTACCCGGTGGAAACCCGGGGGGACGAAATCTGGATTGATGTCTCCGACCCGCCCTATGAGGACCATTACAAGACCGTGATCGAAAATTTGAAAATGGCATTTGAGGACCATGGGTATGACCGGCTCGCCCGGGAAATCGCCCGCCTGATACGTCTGGGGGGCGACCCGCTTGACGGGTTGCGCCTGGCGATCCAATGGTCCTATCAAAAAATGGAATTCGGCTGGACCCATGCCTACGCCGGGATGGCCGATTGGCTGGTCCTTTTCGACCAGTACCACGACGACGAAGAAGTGAAACTGGTCTGCCTGCTCGAGAGCGTGGCCCACACCGCGTTTGATGTCCTGAGGGAAAAAGACTACCCGTTTACCGAACGTGTCCGGCCGTTTGATGCAACCGGCTTTCTCCGTGCAATCGAAGAGGAAAATGAGGATTCCGCGGTTTCCATGGTCCGCGGTGGCATGC
>WTGA01000169.1 GCA_011523765.1 Gammaproteobacteria bacterium | reverse complement strand
CATGCTCTACATGGCCGCACTCAGCGCCATTCAACACCATCCCGAGCTGTCGAGCCGTCCAAGCTGGCGCTGACCGCGATTATGCGCAAACGGATTGTGTTGGCCAATGCGCTGGTCAAACAGGATCGACGGTGGACCCGGTAGCCGCCTGATTCAGCCCGCAATGCGGACGGTCCACGGGGGCTACCCCAGCCCGGCCTGGTGGCTGCGAAAGGGCCCCTTCAGCCTGCCTGAACACCGGAACGTGTCCAGTGGGACCGGGTTCGCAATATCGGGTCAAAGACACCATTGCCGTAAGGAGCGATGATTCAACCCTCTCCCATGAATACTCTCCATTATTGTCGTATTGACAACATGGATACTCCTAACACCCCGCAGAAACCCGTTACGATTAATTGGGTGCACAAACGAACGTTTGTGCACCGTTAATTTTAAACTGTAAAATTCGTGCAGCGCGGCAAACCCGGTTTACCGGGTCGCCGGTTTTTTCAATCACAAACGAGGGATAGAAAACGACAACACAAAAGGCAGTTATCCCCGTTGAGTATCTGTTTTCCCATCTCGAAGTCAAATCCCATAAGCTGTCGAATTATTTGAGAGCCAGAGGGTCGCCAACACCCATCGACCAAAACGAGGAAACCCGGATAGTGATCGGGAATCGCTTGGAAGAAATGATCAAGGCATATCACTGCTGTGGGATTGTTCCTCCTCAACAGTCGGACAGCAGTGACCTCAAGATGTTGTGCTATACTCTACGCACTTCAACCTTCTTGCCGACCCTACGATGAATAATATTCTCGTTGAAAAAAGGAACGAACTCTTGACGCTGTTCACGCCTGGAGATGGCGGCGAAATACCACCGTATCTGGCCGGACGTGAGAGAGAGAAACAGTTTTTCCGGCTGGCGGTCTATACTTTGATGGAGAAACATCAGGGCAATCAGAATATGATCGTCTACGGTCCACGGGGTAACGGCAAAACCTGCCTGCTGGAAGATCTTGCCAGCAAAACACGGGAAAATTACGGAGATAAGATTGATATTCTGTCGGTAACGCCCGACGAGATAACGACCCCGGAGATGCTGGAATTCTGGATAAATACCCATGAGAAACCCATCATGCCAGTGGCTGAAACAGCAGAAGTCAAAGCGGGACTGCCAGGGTTTGCAGGCGGGGTGGGTGTGACGTTCCGACAACCTGGAGGGGTCGTGACAGCGATACGCAAGCGATGCAAGGATCACCACCCCGTCATCATGATTGTTGATGAGGCGCATACGTTGGAGGATGAAGTGACCAGAGCGTTGTTCAATGCCAGCCAGACAGTGAGGAAGGAAAATAACCCCTTCTTTCTGGTGCTGGCCGGGACGCCGGGCCTTCTGAGAACACTGGGTCAGGCGAATGCCAGCTTCTGGGAACGTGGCGAGGAGTTTCCTTTGGGTCGGCTTTCGGTAGAAGAATCAGTTGAAGCCCTGGTCAAGCCGCTTGAACCTTTCGGTATCCCGTTTGCTAACGGGGTGGCTGAAGATGTGGCCATCAGGGCGCACTGCTATCCGTTTTTCCTCCAGGTATGGGGTAGATGTCTGGTAGAGGAATTGGTCAACCGTGGACGAACCACGATTGACCAATATACGGTGATTCATGCAGAACCGAAGGTCATAGTGCGCAGAAACCAAATGTATGCGAAGCGCTTCAATGAAATTGATGATCGTGAACTGCTGCCCGTTGCAGGGAAACTAGCCAGGGCCTTTATTGCCAATGACAATAAGCCAATACCGACTCCTGAAATCAATAAACTGGTTGGGGAGAGAGAAATCGTAAAAACACTGGACCGCCTTGGCTATATCTGGCAGTTGCCAGTGGTTGCCAAGGGAGAAAAGCTCAGTTATGAGCCCGGTATACCAAGCATGATGAACTTCGTTAAAGAACAAACTGTCGGACTGGTTCCACTAGAGAAAACAAAGGAAATCGAGCCGGAGCGGGATATTGGCCTGGATTATTAGGATGCCCCGTCTGTCTCCCCGGCTCCTTTCAGCGTGTGGTCTGGCATCTTTCCGCATAGGTCAGGTGATGGTAACCGCAAGGCATGGCAACCCGTCAGGGCGGACTTCAGGGCAACAGGTGGGTCATAATCGGCGCAAAAGTATCAAAATAACCCTGTCAGCTTGAAATCTGGCGGGTTCACCCCCGCCCCGACCCCCCGCGAACTGGTCTCAACCGCAATCTGACAGTGGGTTTTAGCCCGGTTTTTGCAGGCAATCACCCTTTCTCCCCACTGCTTGAAGAAAAATGGCTAGAAAAACATTTATATCCTACAAATATTCTGAGGCCCGTAAGTTACGGAATGAAATTATTAACCCATCTTTAACATTTTTCCCGCCACCTGAGGGGTCGACCCCCTGATTTTC
>WTGA01000154.1 GCA_011523765.1 Gammaproteobacteria bacterium | reverse complement strand
GATGCTGTCCACCCCCACCGCCCTCCAGGCCCGGGCATTCGAATGTCTGGGCGTCAACCCGCAGAAAACCTGCTCCATGTAAAGGACAGCTTGAAACTCCCCAAAATCCTCCCAATCCCTTGTCGGGTAACGGTTCCTTGTCAATCCAGGCCTGTGAAGATCAGACTAGACCTCTCCGAACAAAAAGAACTGCCCGGCACTGTAAACCCCGATCCGGTTCCCGCGGATTCCCGCTTCCGGGTCAGGTACCAGCAGGTTGGCCAGCTCGTGAAAAACGGAACGGACGATTTTCGCCTTTAACCCTTGCCTGATCAGGATGTAGGGCGATGGTTCCTGGCTTGCAGGATCCACGATCACGGTGACCGGGTGGTCCAGGTCCGCCAATACGACCTCGTCCATGTTGGTCCGAAAAAACAGGTTCTGGGTCCTTCCGCTCCCCCGCACCTGGAGTTCCACTGCGGTAAACGGAACATCTTCGACCCGGACACGGTACTTTACGGGTGGTGTAACCAGGTAGTATTCCTCGCCTTCAAGGCGTAAAACGGTTGAAAACAATTTTGAGATGCGGTGTCGCTGGATGGGCGAATTCCGATAAAACCACTTTCCCCGATGATCAATTCTTAGTCCGATATCAACGGATTCCGCCGGGTGCCACTTCTCTACGGGGGGGAGTCTGAAGGCATCCAGTTCGTTGAACAATTCCCGGATGTCGGGGACGGCATTCAACGATTCTTATCGGGCGGAACCGACCCTGGGATCCGGGGATGAATTACTGGACATTGTTGGCACTGAGTGCACTACCCAACAGTTTTGCCGTGACATCCACCACCGAGATTACTTCATCATACTGCATTCTGGTTGGGCCGATGACCCCCAGCATCCCCACCTTTTTGTGATCCATTTCATAGGGAGCCACGATCACGCTGCAATCCCTGAACGGCTCATATCCCGATTCCTCGCCGATAAATATATTGACTCCCTCGGTGAACATGCTTTTTTGCAGCAGATCAAACAGAACCTGCTTGGTCTTGAACATGTCAAACAATTTGCGCAGCTTGCTCAGTTCCAGCAATTCCGGGATGGACAGCAGGTTGTTTTCACCGCTGACCAGCACGTTTTCGGTGGCCTGGACATCCTCATCGAAAAGCTGACCGGCCATCTTGACGGCGGTCCGCATTTCCCGGTGCATACTCCTGTGGTCCCGCCGCATGTGCCTCAGCAACTCTTCCCGTACGCGCTTGAGAGACCGGGTACTGTACTCCACATTGAAATAATTGGCCGCCTCGATGAGCTCGGATTCGGAGTATTCCCGATGGGCATTGAGAACCTTGTTCTGAACCTGCCCGTCATTCGTCACCAGGATCGCGAGCACGCGCTGATCGGACAATCTCAGGAATTCAATCTGCTTGATCCGTACATTGCCCAGGTCCGGCATGGAGACAATCCCGGCAAATGAGGTGATTTGAGACAACATTTCTGTCGCGCCGGACAGAATGCTGTTGATACTGTTCACGCTGTTCGGGTCCGAGATGTCACTGAATCTTTCCGTCATTTCACTCAGGGAGCGGTTATCCACCGGTCCGATTTTCAACAAACCGTTGATAAAAACCCGATAACCCCTGATGGTCGGCACCCGCCCGGCCGAAGTATGGG
Organism: Gammaproteobacteria bacterium; assembly: GCA_011523765.1. GTDB lineage: Bacteria > Pseudomonadota > Gammaproteobacteria > Arenicellales > Poriferihabitantaceae > WTGA01. The sequence goes on along the minus strand of WTGA01000154.1, from coordinate 11,985 downwards.
GAGCATGAATCAGCCCATAATCCTCCAGGTCCGCCATGACATTTCGAATGGTTGCCGGACTGAGCGAGAGTTCCATTTCCTTTGACAGGGTACGGGACCCGATGGGGGTCCCTTCTTCAATATGACGGCGAATCAGTCCTTTCAGAACCAACTGGGCCCGTTCACTCAGCCCCAGGTCTTTTATTTCAGTCATGCAAACTCGGCGATGGACAGGGTAGCACGGAAATGCGGTGAATACTCTCCGAACGCTACCAATCCAGCCGCCATTCTGTCAAGATTCTTATCCGTTTTATTCCGCCTATACAACCTAATGTATAATATCCCTTTTGGCCTGTGCAGTAATGGTGAAAATCTCTAAAGTCGGTCTTTTCGGAAAATTCAACGACAACAGTGTGGCGGATGCCATTGCGGAAGTGAAGGATTTTCTGGAAGGGAAACAGCTGTCTGTGTTGCTCGGCAATACCACCGCAGACAAGATTCAGGGGGACCGCATCGACAATTACGAGGGTCCTCTTGGGGAACTGATTGATCTGGCCATTGTTGTGGGAGGGGATGGCACCATGCTGAACGCCGCCCGCCTCCTGTCGGACCATGCCATTCCCGCGATCGGCGTGAACCTTGGCCGTCTGGGATTCCTGACGGATATCAGTTTCAATGAACTGGAACCGAGTTTGACGGCCATCCTGGAAGGAAAGTGTTACGTGGAACTCAGAACGATGTTGCAGTGCAGCCTGCTGGAAGGAAAAAAAGAGGTGTTTTCCGGCATTTCCCTGAACGACATCGTAATCTCCAAAGGCAATTCCGGACGTTTGATCGAATTTCAGACCCACGTCAATCACCAGTACATTGCCCATACCAGGAGTGATGGACTCATTCTTTCCACGCCAACCGGGTCCACGGCCTATGCCCTGTCCGCGGGGGGGCCCATCATTTCTCCGGGCCTGCCGGTCATCAGCATGGCCCCCATTTGCCCCCACACCCTGAGCAACCGGCCTATCATTCTCAATGAAAGCGATGAGGTGGTGATCTCCGCCCTGAAGGTCCGGGAATCCGCCGCCAACCTGACCCTGGATGGTGTCATCAGTTATCATCTGAACGGCCATGAAACCATCACGATAAAACGGGCGCCAAAGAAGTTGCGGATGCTGCACATGGAAGGTTTCAACTATTTCGAAACCCTCCGCTCAAAGCTCGGCTGGACCGGCTGAACCGGCCTTCGGATCTAACCTCCACATCACCCGGGACATGATTGACTGGCTTGAAATCAGGCAATTTGCCATTGCCGAGCACGTTGCCCTGGAGTTCGAGGACGGTTTTACCACGGTTACGGGAGAAACCGGCTCGGGAAAATCCATCCTGATCGATGCCGTCGGAATTCTCCTTGGCCACCGGTCGGATGCGGGCCATATCCGGCACCGCCATGACACGGCCGAGATCCAAGCCGGATTTTCCCTGCCCCCCAACCACCCCGCTTTGGCGTGGCTGGCGGAACAGGGACTGGACAACCAGGATGACTGCCTCCTCCGGCGCATTGTCCGACGGGAAAGACCAAGCAGAAATTACATCAATGGTCACGCGGTCACGGTTTCGCAACTCAAAGAGGTCGGCAGGAAACTGGTGGACATACACGGCCAGAACAAACACCATTCCCTGCTCCAGAAACCCGTACAGCTCGACCTGATCGACAATGTATCGGGAAATGGGGCATTGCTGGCGGACCTGCGGGAGTGTTACCGGATGCTGCATGACATCCAGGCCCGGATGGATGCTCACCAGGACCAGAGCCGGACCGCCCGGGAACGGGCTGATTTGCTGAAATTCCAGATTGAGGAACTCAACGAGCTCTCACCACAAGCCGCGGAGTGGCCGGTGCTTGAAAACCGCCAAAAAAAATTGAATCACCTGCAAGAACTGCTCAGTGGCGCCCAATCCGCCGCCCATGTCTTGGTGGAGGACGACCATGACAACGTGGCATCACGATTGGTGCAAACCACCCAGCAACTCGAAGTGTTATCCGGGTTCGATGACAGCCTGAGACCCGCGGCACGGATGGTGGAAGAAGCCAGGATTCTCGTCGAAGAAGCAGCCAGCCAACTCAAGCCGGTGTATCAGGACAGCGATGTAGACCCGGATGAAATCGACAGAATAGAGAAAAGAATGTCTCTGTATCACTTCCTGTCCAGAAAGCACCGCATCCCGCCCGGCGCATTGTCCGGTCACCTGGATGACCTGAAAGAGGAACTGAAGGGTTTGGCAGACCCGGAAAGTGAGTTCGCCCGATTGACGGACCGGTACCAGTCCGAGTTCCGAAAATACCAGGCGATCGCCGGCAGGATTACCGAAAACCGCCAACGGACCTCCCGCCATCTCGGCCGGGAAGTCACCTCCATCCTCCAGGAACTGGGCATGGCGGGCGGAAAATTTGAAATTCTCCTGCTGCCGGTCGATGCGGACCGTTTCACACGATATGGCAATGAAACGGTAGAATTTGTGGTTTCCGCCAATCCGGGGCAACCGCTGCAACCGCTGCGCAAGGTCGCATCCGGCGGGGAACTGTCCCGAATGTCCCTGGGCATCCAGGTGGTCCTTGCCAATAAAGCCAGCGTCCCCACCTTGATTTTCGATGAAGTCGATGTGGGCATCGGCGGAGAGGTGGCTCATGTCGTTGGGCAAAAACTGAAGGAGCTGGGCCAGTCGGCACAGGTGGTCTGTATCACGCACCTGTTCCAGGTGGCGGCGCGCGGAGATTCCCATTTCTCCGTGGTCAAGCATGGCGGAAATCCGGTCGAGGTGCAGGTCCGGAAACTGTCGAAAGAACAGCGGGTTCAGGAAATTGCACGAATGACCGTCGGTGAAAAAATCACTGCCCGGTCGCTGGCACAGGCCAGGGAGATGCTGGAACCATCATGAACGGAACCACCCAGCCCGTACGTTACCGCATCCGCCCTGCCCGTCTGGATGATGTTGGCGGGATATTCCGGTTGTTACAATTTTACAGTGATCGTGGTATCCTGTTGCCCCGCCCGGAAAGCGACATCTATCATTCGCTGCGGGATTTCTATGTCATCCATGCCCAGGACCGGATTATCGCCTGTGCGGCCCTGTTGATTTATACCAAAGAGCTGGGTGAAGTGCGTAGCCTGGCGGTGGACCCGGAATACCAGAACCTGGGACTGGGATACCAGCTGGTCAACCAGCTCGAGGAGGATGCCCGGGGCATTGGCCTGACAAAACTGATGGCACTGACCTACGTGGTGGATTTTTTTGAAAAGCTGGGTTTCAGGGTGGTGGAAATGAACCAGTTGCCGGAAAAGGTATGGGGTGCCTGCATCAACTGCCCCAAATTCCAGCGCTGTGATGAAATAGCAGTACTGAAATATTTGATCTAAAATCACGCTTTCCTTACGACCCCTCTCAAAATGACCCCTGAACCAACCGATGTTTCCCATGCCCATCCAGCGTCAGAGTAAATGGACTGCCCAGGGGCCGTTGACGGTCTTGAAAAACCATTCAATGCGGGTTGCGATCCTGGCTTTTGGCCTGTTGCTGAGTGGATGCGTCTACAAAATGGACATTCAGCAAGGGAATGAAATCACCCCGGAGATGGTTGCCCAGCTTGAAATCGGCATGACGAAACGGGAAGTCACCCGTGTGGCCGGCACCCCCTTGATCGCCGACCCCTTCCACAACAACCGCTGGGACTATTACCATTCCATCCTGGACGGAAAAACAGGGAAAGTCGCCTCGCAAAAGATATCACTGTGGTTCACGGGGGATGTATTGAGCGCGATCAACCAGGAATGAAACCGGGCAAACCGGGGGTACCGCGTATGCGGTGTTTCCCCGGTGCCGTTCATTTCACCACCGATTGCTATGGATTGGTCACCGCAACGATGGCCATGCAGTCCCCCGGTTTTACAAGCCCGGGAAAGTGTCGTCCGGCCAACACACCCGCGCGTTGTGCGTGATAATCAATGGGAGCAACACCAGTACGATCCGGTGCCCATACCCGTGCAACGACATCGCCTTCTTTCAGGGGGCTGCCAAGGTCCGCCGTGGGTTCGATCAGACCCTCATGCTCGCTGATCACAAAACAGTCACTGTCCGGCATTGCCATTTCAATGGTGGGATCCATGGAGGGTTTCCCGTCCAGTATTCCCGCGTGAATCAAGACATTGCGCAACCCCTTTTTCGCAATGGCCACCGACTTGGTCGTGGTCGTCCCGCCACCGCCGAGTTCCGTGGAGATGAATGTCTTGCCCTGGTTTTCCACCGCGGTATCGTACATCCCGGTATCATCGATTTCACGAAAATGCATGGAATAAGGCGCATTGAAGGCTCTCATCAGCGCAACACAGGCTTCTTGCTGGTCCCTGTCCGCCAGCACATGAGCGGCCGCAAGCGGCAGAAACTCCAGGGTCTTCCCGCCCGAGTGGATATCGACCACGACATCCGACATCGGCACCAACGTCCGCATGAAATAGTCGGCAATTTTTTCGGTAACGGTCCCGCCCGGGTTACCCGGAAATACGCGGTTCATGTTTCCGTCGTCAATGGGTGAATTTCGCCACCCCGCACGGAAAGCCGGGTAATTGAAAGCCGGAACGATGATGACACGCCCCGATATTTCCCCGGGGTCCAGGTGCAACGCCAGATCCTGCAACGCCACCGGGCCTTCGTATTCATCGCCATGATTCGCCCCGGTCAGCAACGCGGTCGGGCCCGCACCGTTTCGCACCACACAGATGGGGATCATCAGCGACCCCCATGCGGAATCGTTTCGACTGTATGGCAGTCGCAGAAAACCGTGATGTGCACCATCGCGACCAAACGGAACGGTGGATGTGATTGGGTTGTCTTGCATGATTACTCTATACCTCCTCAACCGAATGACTCGGGTTAATCGATGACTATCAAGTCACGTTCCACGTCGCACAGCCTCTCGCCACCCCGGTCGGTCACCACAAAGGACTCCGAAACCGCACAACCGAAATGATCCAGCCAGACGCCTGACTGGAAGTGAAAGCACATGCCCGCCTGCAACTCCGTTAAATCCCCCGGTCGCAGGCTGCATGTCCGTTCTCCCCAATCGGGCGGATAACCCACTCCCACCGGGTATCCCACCCGGCTCTCTTTGGTGATTCCGTTTCGGTTCAGTACCGCTTGCCAGACCGCTTCAACCGATTCACAGGTGTTGCCCGGTTTCGCTTGTTCGAGGCCTGCATCGACCCCTTCAACAATCACCCGGGCCAGTTTCCTCAGTTTGTCCGGGGCCGGACCGATATGCGCGGTCCGGGCCAGCGGGACATTGTACCGCCGTCGAACTCCGGCAATTTCCATCATGACCAGCGCATTGGCCGGCAGGGGAGCATCCGTCCAGGCCAGATGCGGAGTGCTCGTTCCTTCATTCACCTGAAGGAGCGGGCAAAATGAGGAATAGTCACCGCCGAAGCCACCCACGCCGGACACCTGCGTTCGATAGATTTCAGCAATCACTTCATTTTGTGGAACCCCGGCACGCAGATTGGCAATCGCCGCGTTCATGGTCCGCGTACTGATTCTTCCTGCAATCCGCATCAACTCCACTTCCTGGTCGGATTTGACCAACCGTGCCCAATTGACCAGGTCACCGTTATTCCGGATTCGGGCATCGGGCAGGGTATGGACCAAGGTCGCATGACACCGGGCGGTAAAGTAGTGGGCATCCATTTCAATCCCGATTCGTGCGTTCGCCCAGCCCCGGGAGCGGATGAAACCGGCCAGCTCCTCATACGGGTGGTTGAGAGGGTTCTGTACCAGGCTTTCCGAAAACGGGATGATGTGGTCATCCGGCAAGTACGTGGTCACCTCTGCGGCCCGGGCATCCTGGGCACGGCCAAACCAGAAAGGGGATTCTTCCTGCAAATGTACCAGTACACATTGGGGGACATAGAACGACCATCCGTCGTACCCGGTCAGCCAGCACATGTTACTGGGGTCCTGGCAGATGATCAGGTCAAAACCGGCCTGTTCCATACGACGCCTGATCTCCTGCACGCGCCCGGCATATTCCTCGCTGGGAAAGGTTTTTTCAAAGACTGGAGTTTCTGCATTCATGATCGGGAATCCATGGTTAGACCGGCTGAATGTACTTCAGCCCGTTTGTAGGCAAAGGTTGCAATCGCGGTATCCTGCACACCCGTACCGGTCAGGTCGCAAATGGTAATGTCCGCCGCAGCCTGTCGTCCTGCGGCACTTCCCGCAACGATATCGCCCAGTTCCGGATACACGGTTTTCTCCTTGACGATTCCGGACCCAAGGGCATGGTGCAGTTCGCCAAGTTTTTCGGTTTGTGACTGCCGGTCGGGCACATAGAGATCCGCCCTCGACAGGCATCTGACGTCCAGCTCGTTCTTGTGCGCCTGGTCAGAACCCATCGCGGTTATGTGATGGCCGGGCCGCAGCCAGTCACTCATGACCAGGGGCGTTGCGGAAGGGGTGGTTGTGACCACGATATCAGACCGGACCACCGCCTCCTGCAGGTCAGTCACCGGAGTCACGGTGATGTCCAGCGTTTCGGACAGTTCGCGGGCTGCCGCCCCGGCTTTCAGAAAATCTCTCGCCCAGATCTTTGCCTGCCGGATGGGACGAACCAGACACAGGGCTTCGAGTTGCAGGCACGATTGCCGGCCGGCTCCGAGGATGCAGACCTGCTCGACACCGGCTGGAGCGAGGTGGTGCGCGGCAATCGCCCCGGCAGCCGCTGTGCGCACATCGGTCAGGTAACCGTTGTCCAGCAAAACGGCTTCCAGCATCCCGGTACGAACGGAAAACAGCACCATCAGCCCCGTGGTGCTCGGCAGCCCCCGTTTCGGATTGTCGAAAAAACCCGGAGACATCTTGATTGCAAAGCTGTCGAATCCCGGGACATAGGCGGTTTTGACATCCACTTCACCATTGAATTCCCGAATGGCCATGGACAGGATGGGCGGCATGACGACATTTCCGCTTGACAGCGCTGCAAACGCCGATTCAATGCAGTGAATCGCCTCCATGTCCAAACGGACAATTTCACGGAGCTCGGGTTCGGTCAGGATTTTCAAACGGGCCATTGCGGTTCAGGCGGCTGTCAAATCAAAATTTTCACCGGAGATGATCCGGTGGTGAAGGTTCATATCGATATTTCCGCCACTGGTGAGCACAGCGACCGGAGCATCGCTCTTTATTTTACCTGAAAGCAGGGCGGCAATTCCCACGGACCCGGACCCCTCAAGAATCTGTCTTTCCGACCAATACGCGTGATGAATCGCCTCGCCAATCTCGCGTTCGGAAACCACAATGAGGTCATCAACCAGTTCGTGTACAATGGAAAATGTCAACCGATTGTCCAGACCGATGCCTCCACCCAGCGAATCTGCGAGGGTCGTCAGTTCCTCCACTTCGACGGGGTATCCGGATTGAATGCTTTCATACATGGCCGCCCCGCGTTCCATGGAGATGCCGACCATACGAATCTCCGGTTGTACGGCTTTCAGGGCAATCGCCATCCCGGAAATCAACCCTCCCCCGGATACCGGAACCAGCACTGTCCTGAATCGGGAATTCTGTTCCAGCAGTTCAAGTCCAAGAGTGCCCTGCCCCGCGATAATGTCAAAATGGTCAAACGGAGGAAGCATCGTCATCTGCTCTTCCTGGACCAGGCGGTCCACCTCCACCTGGGCATCATCCTGGGAATTCCCCACGATGCGCACTTCGGCCCCGTACCGTTCAATTCCGTCTATCTTGTTCTGCGGAACAAGACTCGACATGCAGATCACGCAACGAATCCCCGCCTGACGCGCGGCATACGCCAGCCCGCGACCATGATTGCCCGTTGAAACCCCGACCACACCGCGCGCTCGCTGTTCCCTGGAGAGGTTCAACACGGCATTGGTCGCACCGCGCAACTTGAAACTGCCGGTAGTCTGGTGGTGTTCAAGCTTGAGAAATACCGGGACACCGGACAACTCACCAAGGAGTGGGGAGGGCACGACTGGAGTCGTCAGGACCGCTGGAGCAATCCGGTGTCTTGCGCGCCGGATGTCTGCGATGGCTGGCCAGCCTGGCTGGATTGGTTTCTGGCTCACTGCTTTGGATTATGCGGAATGTCCGGGTTTTTCATCTTGCTGATGATCAAATATCGAGGTGTATCCTTCCGACCAGTCCGGGGGAAGCGGAACCACCATCTCTTCGTGGTGTGCAAAACGGGATGGCACACCGCGCACGATACGGCCGTAGTGTACACTGGGATAGGCCGGCGGAGTATACGGGACCGCGTCGGCTGCACTGTAGGTGACGACAAATGCCGGACGTCCCCTTTCGCTCATATTCCGGGCGGATCCATGGATGGTGCGACTGTGATGGACCGAAAGGGAACCTGGTGGGCCCAACATGGACACGGCCTTGTCCATCGCCACACCGCCAAGGTCATTCTCGGAAATGGCGCCAGTCCAGTTTCCCCGAATATCGTAGTGTGAAAATATCGGTCCCCGATGGCTTTTTGGAATGACCTGCAACGGGCCCTGCTCCGGCCCGGTGGCATCCAGCATCAGCAGAAACTGCAAAGTACCCGAATGTGTATGCGGATAAAACACAATGTCCTGATGCCACTTGACTTCCGCGCCCCCGCCCGCCCATTTGAAATTCATCATCAGTTCGCGAAACCGGACATCGGGACCAAGCAGGTCGGCTGCAATATCGGGAATGATGGACTCCGAACACAAATCCCAGAAAACCGGAGCCAGTTCATCCAGATAGGCCACCCGCCGAAGGCGGGGATTTTCGAAGCTGTGGTCCGGTTCAATATCCACCTTGCGGGTTGACTGCCGATAGTCCCGGGTCTGCTCGACCACGTCAGCCAGGGCATTTTGAAGCGGACGGAGCCATTCCTCCCCCAGCAGTCCGGGAAATCCGAGATAACCCTGCCGGTGGTAGAATTTTCTTTGTTCCTGGGTCAGAACGGATGGCGGATGGGACAGGATATTGCTAAGTTTCATGGCATTTTTCTACCAATGGGCGGAACACAATCGACGGATATGCGGCTGGATGCTGTACGCAACAGACGACCAAATCCCTCGATCGGCCATTCGCAACCTGCAAACCGCAAAGCCTGCCAAAACAGTGCCTGGTTGGCCGTCACGACCGGTTTGCCGACTGCCTGTTCAATTGAATTCACGACATCTGCCGCCCTGATTGCAGTACAGGAGATGAACAAGGCATCCGCTTCAGGCCGATCCGCTTCGAGCGCAGCCTGGTAAATCGCCCGGGGGGGAGTCCTGGCCATCGTGTCGTTGTTCGCAAACTGGAAGCTGGTAAACGCCGCAATATCCAGCCCGCTGGCTTTGATGTACTTCGCAACCGGTGCGTTGACTTCGTCGGTGTACGGTGTCAGTACAGCGATATTCCCGGCACCGAGCCGGTACAGTGCTGCCAGGGACGCGGTAATTGGAGTGGTCACGGGGATACCCGGACGGGCATCGCGAATCCGCTGTGCAACGGTGTCATATCCCAGTACCACGGTACCGGAGGTGCAGCTGTAGGCCACCGCGTCGAGCCGGGACCCCGGAATCAACAAAGATGCAGCATGGGTCAGTTCCGGTTCCATCGCACGGAGATTTGCTACCGAGCACGTCTCGGCGTTCGGCACGCGGGAAACAAATACGGCAATCTCCTCGCCTCGGCCCATTCGACTGAAATCCCGCTCAGTGGCCAGATCATTGGAAAGCGCAATCAAACCGATTCGATACCGTCCCGGACCATCGTCGAGTTCAAAATCCGCCTGTACGGGCAGGGATTGGAACTCATTCAGCTTTGGGGTCTGGTCCCTGTTCATGTCCTGCCATGCGGTTCAGTCGTGGTGGACGGGTCGGAAGCCATGGCGATGCGGTCAGCCGGCCGAACCGAGTCCCGGGTATTCAGTTTCCGCACACCGCCATTGAGCAACATACGGCTCTCGTTTCCGCCCGTGACCGGGTTCGCGACCCCGTAATCTTGCCATCGAATTCCATGCGCCAACGGGATGTTTTCGGGTTGTGCTTGAAAACCAATGCACAAGGTTGTCCGGTATACAGAATTTTCGAACCATGGTTATATAAGACTCTCAAGCGAATTACAACGAATCCGGAACAATTGGGTCTCCGTCGTCCACCCGCCAATCATGATATCCTTTTGTCCGAAAAGACGTGGTATTTTAATATTGCCGACAACAACCCTTTCGTGAAACAGAATGATCTGTCATCCCGGTGAGGGACAAAACCAGGAGACCAAACGAGACCCATGAACATAAAAACCAGGCGGGAAGCCGCGATTCAGGCAAGTATCCGCAACGCTCGTGACTTCCTGTCGGAAGGAACCACCATCGACTCCCTGAACCTTGTCAAAGGAGAATTGATGGCCCTGTGTGCGCAGTCCCATTTGTTTCCCCGGAGTGATTTTCCCGTGCCGGACGGAGACCGGGTAGAGCGGTGTTTCCTCGTCCATGAAGGTGATCACGGCGACTTCGCGTTGTACGTCAATTCCGCCCTGCCCGGCCAGGCCTATCGACCTCACAACCACGGGGGCTCCTGGGCGGTCATTGCAGCCGTTGAGGGAGAAGAAACCCATGGGCTGTATCAGGAGGTCACTCCCGATACCGTTAAACTGGTGAACCAAATCACTGTCAAGCCGGGCACCGCGGTGTCCATGCTCGAAGAGGGCATCCATTCCATTCATGCCGAAGGAGACCAGCCGCTGTTGCATCTTCACCTCTATGGGAAATCCTTTGCCAGACAGGGGGAAAGGACGGAATACGACCTTGAACTCGGTATTGCCGAACACCTGGTCATGGGTGAACTCGACTACATTGAAGACGCCCGGTAAAGGATGCCCGTGTCGCCAAAACATTCCCAGGGGACCATTTAACCCACAAGAGTGTCCGATAATTTGTTCATTCGTGGTCGTCTTCCGACTTCCCAGGAAACTTCGGAACCTCCACTGATCACCGAATACCCTGGTGGTTCATCCGACAGACCATGTCGTAGGGCGGACGGAAAACCGGGTTCGCAGATCAAGTTGTTCTGCCGCCTTCATGTTTATTTCGATGTCGACAGCAGTTTCCAGAGCGTTGGCATCAAGACCGCCGCTAAAACCAGTTTCAGTGCGTCACCTGCCAAGAAGGGGGTGAGGCCCCAGGCAAATATCGGCTTGTCCCAGCCGACGACGGACCCGAGCCAAAGAAGGCCTAGGATGTAAATGACGATGTTACCGATCAGCATCGCAACTGCCGTCATCTCGGGGGTACGGTCCCAGCCACGCTCGGCGAGATAACCGATTATGCCGGCGGCAAGAATAAACCCGAACAAATATCCGCCGGTAGTGCCCATCATGTAAGCAAGGCCAACCCCCTTCTCAGGCGTACCCGAGAAAACCGGAAGCCCGGCAGCTCCTTCCGCGAGGTAGAGAAAAACGGTTGCCATCCCCAGCCTTGATCCAAAGGCCATCCCGATCATCAAGACAACCAGTGTCTGCATGGTGAGGGGCACCGGCCAGAACGGAACACTGATCTTCGCGGAAATCCAAAGTGCAGTGCTGCCAAGGACGGCCAGCGTGATGTTTCTGGTCAGTGTTTTGTCCGTGGTCCATGCGGTTTGTGCCAGCGTGTTTGATTTCAGGGTAAGTTCGCTCATGGTTTTGATCCTCTGAATTCGATTACGCCAAAGCTTCGCGGATACCCTCAAGCATGGACGAACGATCACGGCGCGCTGCAAGTGCGGTATCCAGGTTGACTTTGACAAACCGGGTTGGGGTATGGGGCTGCAATTGCCCGATCAAGTCCATATCGGCCGAGATCACGGTGCCGATCATGAAGTAGCCGCCACCGGAGACCGCATCGCGATGCAGGATGATCGGCTCGGTTCCGCTTGGCACCTGAATGGACCCGTAGGGATAGCAGGCGTCGGTGATGTTGGACGGATCGGACCCGGCGCCAAA
>WTGA01000021.1 GCA_011523765.1 Gammaproteobacteria bacterium | reverse complement strand
AAGAAGAAAGGCTGACCAAGGATTCCGGGAGGCTCAATCCGTGGCCGCGACCTGCGTCCGCTTCCCTTTCCTCTGATACAGCAGCAACTGGCGAAACACCCTGCGGCTGCGGAGTTCCCTGCCGCCGAGCTGGTGCCGGATCAGTTCCCGGATCAGCTGCCTGGCTTCCGATCGGGATTTTTGCGACCGGAATTCCTCGCCGTCCAGTTCCCGCAGGGTCGCGCCCCGGACGGTAATGCCCGGCGAACCCGCCGGCGAGGCCACGGGACCCGACTGCGGCAGATAGACGTACCGGACTGAGGGGTCGATGGCCTTTCCGGTCTCTACGTCATGATCCAGTATCAGGCCGAATCCGATTTCCCTAAGGAGCTGTTTTTCGAATATGCGCAGGGTCTCCCCGGGGTCTGCGCCCGAGGCAAGACGTTGCACGGCAACGTCGTAAGCGAAATACAGCTTTTCGTGCCCGTCAAAACGGTGGAGCAGCTTTAGCAGCAGTTCATTGGCATAGAGTCCCGCATGCAGGCCGAATCCGGCAATTTCCGGAAGATGGGCGGTGGCTTCCGCCGCGGTCAGGACGGGCAAGGCCCCCTTCCCCGACCAGCCGATCAGGAGCGGCTTGAACGGCATCAGGATACCCCGCTGCCCGCCCTTACGGCGCCTAGCGCCCTTTGCCAGCAGCATGCAACGTCCATGATCCCTGCTGAATACGTCAACCAGCAGGCTGCTTTCCGCATAAGGCCTGGCATGTAGCACGTATGCGGGCTGCCGGTTCACTTTCATCGCGGGCTCCGGAAAAATCAGTCGTCGGTATAGCCCAGTGACCGCAGCATGGACATGCTGTCTCCCCATCCCTGCCGCCGCTTGACCCAGAGGTCAAGCCGGACACGCACGCCAAACTGATCCTCCATGGCTTTCCGTGCGCGCTGGCCGATGGCTTTCAGAACCTGCCCGTTCTTGCCAATAACGATCCCCTTCTGTCCTTCCCGTTCAACCCAGATCGTCATCTCGATTTCCCAGTGATCAGGGGCCTTGTCGTCGAACCGGGTAACTTCCACGGCAGACTCGTAAGGCAGTTCGTCCCCCAGCAGGGCAAAGGTCTGCTCCCGTACCAGTTCCGCAGCCCGGAATCGGGGGCCTCGGTCGCTCACCTGTTCCGCGGGAAATCCGCAGGCTCCTTCCGGCAGTTGCCGGATCAGGTCCGGCAGTAAAGTTCTGTCGAGATCGTCTTTCAGTGCGGACAAGGGAATGATCGCCCGAAAATCGTGCAGCCTGTCGCTCTCTTGTATCAGTGGCAGAAGCCTGGGTTTGTCCCGCTGGGTATCTATCTTGTTGATGAGGAGAATGACGGGAACCCGCTGAACGGTCACCACGCGCAAAGTCCTCTTCAGATCAGGTGTCCAGCCGCGGTGATCGATCATGAACAGAACCAGGTCAACGCCCTCCAGACTGGCCCTGGCTGTCCGGTTGATCTGCCGGTTGAGGTTTTTCTGCTGCCCGAAGTGCAATCCCGGGGTATCGACGAAAACAATCTGTGCACCGGGCAGCGTGCGTATTCCCATGATCCTGTGGCGAGTGGTCTGGGGCCTTCGCGAGACAATGGAAACCTTAGAGCCGGTCAGCCGGTTCACCAGGGTGGATTTCCCGGAATTGGGAGGACCGGACACGGTGATGTACCCGAACCGATGGGGACCGTTCCCGTCGTTCATTGCGGACCAGTCAGGTACTCCCGGATTCCAGCGCCTCGATCGCCAGCGCTGCCGCATTCTGCTCGCCGATTCTCCTGCTGTTTCCGGATGCAAAGAACGGACTGCCCGCATGGTCGATCTCACACCGGACATGAAAGACGAGTTCATGATCCTTGCCCTGCCGTTCAACCACTTCATATACGGGCAGGGGCTTTTCGAGCTTTTGCAGTATTTCCTGCAGTTTGGTCTTGTTGTCCTTCAGGTCGCCCGAGTCAATGGTGCTGAGGTGTGGCGCGAACAGCTTCAGGATCATGGATTCCGCACTGCCGATGCCGCCGTCGAGGTATACCGCTCCCAGAAGGGCCTCCAGGGAGTCGGAGAGAACCGAATTCCGGTCGGAAACGCCGCTTTTCAACTCCCCTTCTCCCAAGCGCAGGAACCTCCCCAGATCCAGGGATCTTGCAATGGCAGCCAGTGTATTCTGCCGGACCAGCCGCGAGCGCATCCGGGTCAGTTCGCCTTCGGGCAATCCGGGAAACCGGCGATAGAGGATTTCGGCCGTTACGAAACCCAGCACGCTGTCGCCGAGAAACTCGAGGCGTTCGTTATGTCTGCTGTGAAAACTTCGGTGGGTCAGCGCCCGTCCCAGGAGTTCACGATCGCTGAATCGGTAATCAAGAAGAGCTTCAAGCGCGTCGAAACTGCTCATCAGGCCTGACGGCGAAGGAC
>WTGA01000128.1 GCA_011523765.1 Gammaproteobacteria bacterium | reverse complement strand
TGGTCATGACGGTGAAAGCGGGCACCCCGATCCAGGAGATCAACCGGGAATTGGACCGGCACAACCAGATGCTCGGGTTTGATCCCCCCCGGTTTTCGCCGGGAGCAACGATCGGGGGGGCCGTGGCGGCCGGGCTGGCGGGACCGGGCCGGCCATTTTACGGATCGGTCGGGGATTTCATTCTCGGCATCAAGCTCCTGACCGGCAGGGCCGAAGTGTTGCGGTTCGGCGGCCAGGTCATCAAGAATGTTGCGGGATTTGACCTTTCCAGGCTGATGGTGGGCGCACTGGGGTGTCTGGGCGTGCTCCTGGAAGTGTCCATCAAGGTGATCCCGAAGCCCGAAGATGAGATCACCCTGGTGCTGGAACATGCGGATGAAGACGACGCGGTCCTGGCCATGAACCGGCTGGCGACCACGCCCTTGCCCATTACATCGGCCAGCTGGTTCGACGGATTGACCAGGATCCGACTCTCCGGAAGCCGGTCAGGCATACGTGCTGCGAAATCCGAAATCGGAGGCCAGCAGGATTTGAATGGCCCGGCATTCTGGACGGGTCTGCGCGACCAGACCCATGGGTTCTTTGAAAATGACCAATGGCTGCACCGGGCCTCTGTGGCGAGCGCATCCCGTGTTTTTTGCAAGGAATGGCCGCAGCTGGTTGATTGGGGAGGCGCCGTGCGCTGGGGTTGTTTCCCCGGGGACAACCGGGAATTTTCCAGGGCCGCGAAAAGCGCGGACGGCCACTGCTGCCATTTCCGCAACGGCGACCGGACCGGGGAAGTCTTTGCGCCCCTGGATGCTGCGATGATGCGCTTCCACCAACAACTCAAAGCCGCATTCGATCCCGCACGTGTTCTCAATCCCGGGCGGTTGTACGCTGAAATCTAGTTATGCAGACATTTCTTGATCCCCGGTATGCCCGCTCGTCCGTCGGAAGGGAAGCGGACGCCATCCTGCGAAAATGTGTCCATTGCGGCCTGTGCAATGCAACCTGCCCCACTTACCAGCTGCTGGGCGATGAACTGGACGGGCCGAGAGGCCGGATTTATCTGATCAAGCAGCTGCTGGAAGGGGAGGACCCGGGGGACCGGGTGCAGTTGCACCTGGACCGCTGCCTGACCTGCCGGAATTGTGAAACCGCCTGCCCTTCCGGCGTGGAATATTCCCGGCTCCTGGGAATCGGGCGGGAAGCCCTGAGCCGGAGCCATCAGCGCAGCCCCGTCCGGAACTGGATTCACAGGGGGATGGCCGGGGTGATTGCAAATCCCGTGCTTTTTGGCTGGTTGCTCCGGACCGGGGGGCTGTTCAGGCCGGTCATGCCGAAGTTCCTGAAATCCAGGATACCCGTGCCCGGCCTTGCCAGATACCGCCCCGTGGAAGGAAAGAGCCACCCAAGGAAAATGATTGCGCTCAGCGGTTGCGTGCAGGGTGCGCTGGCACCGGATACCAACCGGGCAACGGCAATGGTCCTGGACAAACTCGGCATTTCGCTGGTGGAGATTCCGGGTGCCGGGTGCTGCGGGTCCTTGGACCTGCACACCACCCGTGAAGACCTGGCAAGGCAAAGGGCCCGGGCCCTGATCGATCACTGGCTTCCGCACCTGGACCGGGGAGTGGAAGGGTTCGTGATGACGGCAAGCGGGTGCGGTGTCACGATCAAGGAGTATCCCCATTTGTTCCGGGCCGATGCGGAGTATCGTGAAAAATCGACGCGGATATCAAGCCGGACATTTGATCTTTGCGAGATACTGGAACGCGAGATGGACGATCGCTACACCATGGATTCGCCACCCCGGAAAGTGGCGTTTCATGCTCCCTGTACCCTGCAGCATGGCCAGAAGCTGCCCGGCAGGGTGGAAGCGATCCTGGAAAGAGCGGGGCATGAAATCGTCGCGGTCCCCGACTCCCACGTGTGTTGCGGTTCTGCAGGCGTTTATTCGCTGTTTCATCCGGTCCTTTCCGGCCAGCTCAGGGAAAAGAAACTGCAGGACCTGATGAGGAACCGGCCGGATGTCATTTGTACGGCGAATGTCGGTTGCCAGTCACATCTTGCCCTGGGGGGCGACCAGCCGGTGAAGCACTGGGTTGAATTGCTGGTCTAGGATCGATTTCCGGAAAGGGCGGATCGTTTCGGGACTGACCCGGCATTCATGCTGTGTTCATGGTCGGAATGGGATACTCACAACACGATTTTCATATGTGTCCTCCTGTAGTCGATTCAGCGCGGTATTTCAGGCGATATCGCGCTACTTTTTTGAACCGTCCGGGAGTTCCTTCCCAACTCCCCTGGTTTTTACCCGGAAAAGGCCAATAAAACGCGGGAAATGGTTGTAACCCGCATCGCAGTCCAGTATCATCCGCGATCCGTTTTTACCCATACCCATGCAGCTTGATGAAGACGTTTTCCGCCAATCCCGACAAAATCAAACGTGAATGGTACGTTGTGGACGCACAGAACAAGGTGCTCGGCCGGTTGTCGGCTGAAATTGCCCGTCTTTTGCGGGGAAAACACAAGCCCGAATTCACTCCTCATGTTGATACCGGCGACTATATTATTGTCGTGAACGCCGAGAAAGTGGTGGTGACCGGCAACAAATATCACGACAAACGGTACTATCGTCACACGGGTTATCCCGGCGGGATCAAGGAGGCCTCCTTCCGCGAAGTGCAGGCGAAGCATCCCACCAGGATTATCCAGACAGCGGTCAAGGGCATGCTTCCCAAAAACAAGCTGGGCCGTGCGATGCTGTCCAAGCTGAAAGTGTACGCAGGGAGCGAACACAATCACCAGGCCCAGCAGCCCAAGGTACTGGAAATCTAGTTCGGAATCACATTTTATGGTACAGGCACAAGAAACCTATCAGGGGACCGGGAGGCGAAAGTCTTCCACAGCGCGGGTTTACCTGCAGCGGGGGTCCGGAAAGATCATCGTCAACAAGATTCCGCTGGAAAAGTATTTTGGCCGGGAAACCGCGCGGATGGTCGTCCGCCAGCCCCTCGAACTGGTGGAAATGCTGGGGAAGGTCGACGTGAAAGTAAACGTCCGAGGCGGCGGCAACAGCGGGCAGGCCGGCGCGATCCGTCATGGAATCACCCGGGCACTGCTTCGTTACGATGAGGGACTGCGCGGTTCTTTGAGAAAGGCCGGCTTCGTCAGCCGGGATGCCAGGGAAGTGGAACGGAAAAAGGTGGGCCTGCACAAGGCCAGAAAACGTCCCCAGTACTCCAAGCGCTGACCTGCCGCTGCATGGGTTCGGACAGACGGGCGGCCCTGCCGCCCGTTTTTCGTTCCAGGGTGGGGGAGAGGCGGGCGACCGTGTATGGTACACTGGAATCCGGTCCGCACCATGCGTGAAACCACTCCAATACACTCCCGGTATGGCCTCCGGATTGACGGTGTCCAGCTGGCGGATATCACGGCGGAACAGGGCTATCCGGAAATTCGCCGGGCTTTTGAAGAGCATTCCCTCCTGCACTTCCCGGACCAGTCACTGGATGATGCCGAACACCTGCGGCTCGGGGCACTCTTCGGCCCCCGGGAAGATCGTTCATTGAGGCCGGACCAGCCGAACCCGGCCATTTCAATGGTTTCCAACGTCCGGGAAGACGGCCGTGTCTACCGCGCCGGGGACCGGCGGCTGCTCGACCTGCAATCCAATATGCTCTGGCATACGGACAGCACCTTCCTGCCCGTGCCGGCGCTGGCCAATATCCTGGTTGGCCGGGTGGTTCCGTCTTCAGGAACTGCCACTGCATTCACCTCCAGCCGTATTGCCTGGGAGAGTATGCCGGAAGCCCTGAAGGGCCGGGCACGAAACCTCTATTTCCGGCATGACTATACGCATTCCCGGCGCAAGGTGGACGCTGCCCTGGCCGGGGAGGAAAAGTTTACCCACTGGGGGCAGCAAGTCTGGAAATCGGTATGGACCAATCCCGTGAATGGCCGTGAAGCCCTGTACATTGCGTCCCACGCCTGTGGTGTGGTGGGGATGCCGGACCGGGCAGCCCTGGCACTGATTGATGAACTCACCCAGTGGAGTACCCGGAAAGAATATGTCCATGTTCATCAGTGGAAAGAGGGTGACGTGCTGATCTGGGATGAGCGCGCCATGCTGCATCGGGGTGTGCCGTGGAATTACCGGGAAGCACGCATCCTGTCCAGCATTTGTATCTCGGCGACCCGTGAGGACGGGCTGGATGAAATGCGGTATCCGCCCCAATGAAAGTGGGAGAGGCCGCTTCAACAGCCACCCCGGGCATTTCTCAATCGGTGCCGGCCCTGATCCGGGCCCCTTTTTCCGCCAGGGGCAGGGTCAGTACTCCCGTCATTTTCCACTCCGTGGACTCCAGTTGCACATACCATTTCCCTTCCACGAGTTCCGGCAGCTCACCGGTGAAAACGCCCTCTCCGGTGTGCGCCAACTGGTTCAGTCTGTCCCATCCTGACCGGGTTGAGTGGCGCAGGTTCATGGAAATGCTGGGGGGCATCCTGAGTGAATCGCTACCTCTCAGGGTGATGGTGACCCGGCGTGAATCGTAATCAAAACCGACCTCACCGGACAGGCCCAGTTCGGCGGCCTGCTGACGGAGCTCCAGGGACCGGTTGATTCCCAGGCCCTGCCGGTAGTAATCATCCGCAACCAGTCCATCATAATGCTTGATGGACAGCACCAGCAATGCTACCCCCACCACAACGGCGGTGGCCGGGATGGCCACCACCAACCAGACCATGGGTTCATGGTGCCAGGGTCTTTGCCTGCCTGCGCCCATGATCCCCTAATTCCGTGAGGCCTGTCCCGGGCCGACAAACCTGGCGATTTCCGTTGCACTGATCCCGGAATGGCCCCTGGCGGTGATGACAAAATCCAGGGCAACACTTTGCCGGGGAAGGTCAACGGGGTCGGCCTGGACCCGGGCGAAAAACTCTCCCACTTCTCCAGCCGGCACGAAAATCTCTCCGGCATCCCGCAGCAGGGTGACCGGCCACCGGGTCTTGACTGCCAGAGTGTAAACATGATCCCGGTGGTCCTTGTTCAGCACTTTCAGCGTGTAGACATTTTCGATCAGGCCTTCATCCGTTTCATGATACAGGGAATTGCGGTCACGAATGACATCCAGGCCAAGGGGGGTGCGTTGAATGATGCTGTAGCCCAGGGTGACGACAAGGGTGGCCAGGACCAGGCCGTACACCAGGATTCTCGGCCTGAAAATGCGGGTTTCCCCGCTTTCGAGACTCCTTTGCGTGGTATAGCGGATTAACCCGGGAGCATACCCGATCCGGTTCATCACCTCATCACAGGCATCAATGCAGGCGGCACAGCCGATACAGGCGTGCTGGAGACCATCCCGGATATCGATGCCTGTCGGGCAGGCCTGCACACAGATTGTGCAGTTGATGCAACTGCCAAGGCCCAGCGCTCCGGGGTCCTCGGATTTGCGGCGTGAACCGCGGGGTTCACCGCGCGCACGGTCATAGGAAATGATCAGTGTGTCACGATCAAACATGGCGCTCTGGAAACGGGCATAGGGGCACATATACGTGCATACCTGTTCTCTCAGCCATCCGGCATTGCCGTAGGTCGCAAATCCGTAAAACAGGATCCAGAATGATTCCCAGGGACCGGTATCCAGGGAAAGGATGGTATGGCCCAGTTCCCGAATCGGGGAGAAATAACCGACGAACGTGTATCCGGTCCACAACGAAAGCGCGATCCACAAGGCATGCTTGGTGGTTTTCTTGGTGAGCTTGTCCAGGTTCCAGGGTCCCTTGTCGAGCTTCATTTGCCGTGGCCGGTCTCCCTCGACTTTCCGCTCGATCCACAGGAAGACTTCCGTCCAGACCGTTTGCGGGCAGGCGTAGCCGCACCAGAGCCGTCCGGCGAGCGCGGTAAAGAAAAACAGGGCCAGCGCCGCAATGACCAGCAGGGCAACCAGGTAGATAAAGTCCTGGGGCCAGAAGGTGAGGCCAAAGACATGGAACTTCCGATGGGGCAAATCCCACAAAACCGCCTGGCGCTGGTCCCACACCAACCAGGGCAGGCCGTAGTACACCCCCATTAACACTGCGGTGCCGGTGACCCGCAGCCGGGCAAACAGTCCATGCACTTCCCGGGGATGGATTTTTTGCCGTTTGGCATACAGCGACTGGTCGAATTGCGAATCCGCGTTTCGGTTCCGCCCGGTTCGTGCCGGGGGGCCGGCGGGGGATGCCGCACTCAACCCGAACTTCCCGGCAGCGAGTGGTCCCGCATGAAACGCATTATTCCTGTTCGTATTCCTGGGACAGGCTGTAGACGTAGGCCGACAGCAGGTGGACGCGCTCTTCCCCGAGAAATTCCCCATGGGCCGGCATGACACCATGGCGGCCGTTGGCAATGGATTCCCGGATGCTTGCCTTGGATCCGCCGTACTGCCAGATCCGGTCTTTCAGGTTCGGTGCGCCCAGTACCTGGTTCCCGCTTCCATCCGCCTGGTGGCAGGCAACACAAAGCTGCTGGTACTGCGGCTGCCCGGCAGCGGCCAGCGAGCCATCGTGTTCGCGGTTGCCCAGACCCAGGATATAATTCGTCACGTTCTCGACCCCTTCTTCTCCAAGGACCGGTCCCCAGGCCGGCATGACTCCCGACCGGCCATGCAAAATGCTCTGGTAGACCTGTTCGGGCTCGCCGCCATAGAGCCATTCACTGTCCCGCAGGTTGGGAAATCCCCGGGCGCCCCGGGCATCGGAACCATGGCATGCGGCACAGTAGTTTGCAAAAAGCCGTCTCCCGGTTTTCAGAGCTTCGGGATGGGTGCTCAGCGTGCGGATATCGATGGATGCATAATGCTGGTACAGGGGATCATACTGCTCACTGGCGGCCTGGATCTCCTGTTCATACTGGCCTTTGGAACTCCAGCCCAGCACACCCGGAAAATGCCCGAGCCCGGGGTACAGGATCAGGTAGACCAGACCGAAAACCAGGGTAACGGCAAACAGGTTCAGCCACCAGCCGGGCAGCGGGTTGTTGTATTCCTCCAGGTCCCCGTCCCAGACGTGGCCCATGGTTTTCAGGGTCCCGGAGGGCTGGTTTCCCCTGTTCCGGTAGAGGAGCGGGAAAAGAACCAGTATTCCCAGGAGGGAAACAATGGCCACAAACCAGTGCCAGAACGGGCTGGTGAAGTCAGCCATGACGGGGCCTTTCCTCCTCCGGCGGATCGTCGTCAAGCGGCAGCCGGGCGGATTGCTCAAAATCCTCCCGGCGTTTCGAGCTCCAGGCCCAGGCGATGATTCCGACAAACAGGACGAACAGCGAGAGGGTCCAGAAACTGTGAAAGGTCGTCATCCGCCTGTCACCTTGACCGGATGACGGTGCCCAGCCGCTGCAGGTAGGCGATGAGAACATCTAGTTCGGTCTTTCCTTCCAGTGCCATGGGGGCTCGGTCAATGTCCTCATCGGTATACGGGGCTCCCAGGGTTCTCAGGACCTCCATTTTTTTCCGGATGTGACGGGCATCGACCGCGGTGTCCGCGAGCCAGGGATACCCCGGCATAATGGACTCCGGGACCACATCCCGGGGATTGATCAGGTGCACGCGGTGCCACGCATCACTGTATCGGCCGCCGACCCTGGCCAGGTCCGGCCCGGTCCGCTTGGACCCCCACTGGAAAGGCCGGTCATAGACAAACTCGCCGGCAACCGAATAATGTCCATACCGCTCGGTTTCCGCACGAAACGGCCGGATCATCTGGGAATGGCAGTTGTAGCATCCTTCCCGGACATAAATATCCCTTCCCGACAATTCAACCGCGGAATAGGGGGTCAGGCCGGCCACGGGTTCAGTGGTCGTTTTCTGGAAGTACAGCGGGACAATTTCCACAATGCCGCCGATACTGACCACGACCATGGTCAGCACAATCAGCAGTCCGACATTCTTCTCGATTTTTTCGTGAAAGGACATGTTAATGCACGGGTTGCGCCGTATCGGCCACCGCCGCCGGGGAGGGGGCACCCCAAATGGTCCGTATGACATTGTAGGCCATGATCAGCATGCCCAGCAGATAGAGGAAACCGCCGAGGAAGCGGACAATGTAATAGGGGTGCATGGCCTGTACGCTTTCGATAAAACTGTAGGTCAGCGTTCCATCCGTATTGATCGCCCGCCACATCAGGCCCTGCATGACTCCGGAGACCCACATCGCAGTGATGTACAGGACGATGCCGATGGTCGCGACCCAGAAATGGGTTTCCACCAGCTTCAGGCTGTAGAGTTCCCGGTTGAACAGTCGCGGAATCAGGTAATACATGGCGCCGATGGAAATGAAACCGACCCAGCCGAGCGCTCCGGCGTGGACATGTCCAATGGTCCAGTCGGTATAGTGGGACAGTGCGTTCACGGTCTTGATGGACATCATCGGCCCTTCAAAGGTGGACATGCCGTAAAAGGAAACGGAAACAATCATGAATTTGAGGATCGGGTCGGTCCGGAGTTTTTCCCAGGCTCCGGACAGGGTCATGATGCCGTTGATCATGCCGCCCCAGGAGGGTGCGAGCAGGATCACGGAAAACACCATTCCCAGTGACTGCGCCCAATCCGGCAGGGCCGTATAGTGCAAATGGTGCGGTCCTGCCCAGATGTAGGTGAATACCAGGGCCCAGAAATGCACCACCGACAGCCGATAGGAATAAATCGGCCGGTTGGCCTGCTTGGGAATGAAGTAGTACATGATTCCCAGGAATCCGGCCGTCAGGAAAAACCCCACCGCATTGTGGCCATACCACCATTGCACCATGGCATCCTGAACGCCGGCATAGGCGGAGTAGGATTTAAACAGGCTGACCGGGAGCGCGGCACTGTTGACGACATGCAGGACAGCGATGGTGAGGATAAATCCGCCGAAGAACCAGTTGGCAACATAAATATGGGGAATCTTCCGTTTCATGATCGTGCCAAAAAATACAACGGCGTAGGCCACCCATACCAGGGTAATCAGGATATCGATCGGCCATTCCAGTTCAGCATATTCCTTGCTGGACGTGATGCCAAGGGGCAGGGTGACCGCCGCGAGCAGGATGACGCACTGCCACCCCCAAAAGGTGAAACCGGCCAGCCAGTCAGCAACGAGCCGGACACCACAGGTCCGTTGTACAATGTAGTAGGAGGTGGCGAACAGTGCACTGCCGCCAAATGCAAAGATCACCGCGTTGGTATGCAGGGGACGCAATCGGCCATAGGTCAGCCATGGAATGTCAAAATTCAATATTGGCCAGGCCAGCTGCGCTGCGATCAGAACGCCCACCAGCATTCCGGCAACGCCCCATACCACCGTCATGATGGCAAACTGTTTGACGATCCGGTCATTGTAGGAGGTTGGCTGGTTCATGGATCCGGTGCAGGATTGCGGGGTCAATCCACAAATGCGGGACCGAGCCCGTGGCTCCACAGTATCACGGTGGAGACGAGCAGTCCGACCAGCACCACCAGGCACATTGCGAGAATGGCGCTGGCAAAGACAAAGCCGCGCTCGGCCGGGATTTCCATGAGAACCGGGACCCCGCTGTAAAGCAGGTAGACGGAATAGCCCAGGGCGGGCAGGCCCAGCAGAAAATTCACCCAGAGCACCGGATACAGCTGGAAAAATCCTGCCAGAAACAGCGGGGCGGGGCAATAGGCCGCCAGGGCCATGCACCGGGCCAGTGGTTTTTTCTCTCCGTAGGAATCCGACATCCAGTGCACCAGCCTTCCGATCACGAAGACCGAAACCAGGATCGCAAGGAACAGGGCAATACTGATCGGCAACGCGCTGCCAACGGTCAGCTTGATCGCTTCTCCGGCTCCGATCTTCCAGCCGAACCGGGTGGTGCCGACATATCCTGCGACGGGGGAGATCAGCGCCAGGGGAATGATGACGTTGAGATACAGCTCAGTGATCGTCCAGTCCTGCTCTTTGATATGGCGCCATGCCGTCCCCGGTTCGGTCAGGATTTGCCAGAGGTATTTCAGAAACATAATCGTACACGGTCCACAGGGCACCGGTTATTCTATCAAGCCACCACAAAAAATACAGACAAGAACCACAATAATCGAATGATCGCACCGGGGATGGCTCCAGGTCATTGACCTGGATCAAGGGCAGGCCCGGCCAGCCCGGTTACCATCCGGTTTCCGGGCGCCGGCCGGTCTGGCTGTTTTCGGTCACGGGAGCCCGGTTGAAATCATGAAACAACCTTGCTATGGTGCCCGGTGGTGGCCTCGTCCGGCCCTGAGAAGCGAAGTTTACGTGTGTACCCGACTGAGAACCAAACAATGACAAACAATTCCCGCAGATTCTTCATGACCGCGGTTGCGGTTGTTCCGCTCCATTCCATTTTTTCTGTATCGGCACGAGCAGGTGAATTACCCAAACTGGAGGAAACCAACCCCACCGCCATCGCCCTGGAATATGTCCATCAATCGGCGATTGAGGACCAGCTTTGTTCCGGATGCCAGTTGTTTACGGGCGCAGCGGATGCGGAATGGGGGCCCTGTGCGATTTTCCCCGGAGTCAGCGTGAGCGGCAATGGCTGGTGCAAGTCCTGGGTCCCGAAGGCCAGCTGATCTCCCGGGGATATTTGCCTCCTCCCGATTTCCATGGGCCGGGGAAGGCGGGTCCGGCCGGGACCGTCCTTCCGGCAGGCCCGGGGAAGTTCCCGGCGAAAACCAGTCATGCCGGCCCCCTTCCGGCCCCATGATCCGGTCATTCCGGTGCGGGTGACCTCGTGCAGTCTTGCTTGATCGTTTCGTAAAACCGGGCAGCAACGGCTCCCGGGAGGCCGCCTTGCGTGTGGCCGGAATCACCTGTTCGGGCTGTATTGCCGGAATCGAATCGAAAATTCGAAGATACCCGGGCATCCGGCACATACAGGTCAATCCCTCGACGCACCGGGCATCGGTCACCTGGGATGGTGAGGCGCTTTCCTTCGAACGCGTGGTCCGGCTGTTTTCCGAGATTGGCTACCCGGCAGTCCCGTACCAGGCCAGCCGGCAAGAGAAGGAACTCGAGTCGGAACGGCGCAAGGCACTGATTCGGATCGGGGTTGCAGCCGCCCTGGGGATGCAGGTGATGATGATTTCCACCGCCCTGTATTTTGGAGCGGCGTACGGCATGGACCCTGCGTACCAATCCGTCCTGGAGTTCACAGCCATGCTCATGACCATTCCCATCATGGGTTTTGCCGCGAAACCGTTTTTTGCGGCAGCGGTCCACCATCTCAGGCGATGGACAGTGGGGGTGGATGTGCCGGTTTCCATTGCACTGCTGGTCGCCTTTTTCGGCAGCGCCATCACCACATTCGGGTATCCGGGCCAGATTTATTACGAATCCATCGCCATGTTCGTCTTCCTGCTGCTGTCGGCAAGATTCCTGGAACTGGGTGCACGGAGAAACAGCCTGCATGCCATCTTCAAAATGGAAAAGGCCGTGCCTGAAACGGCCCTGAAATGGACAGCATCGGGAAAAACAGCGCGTGTGGATATCCGGGACCTGCTGGTCGGAGACCAGGTCTTCGTCGGAGCGGGAGAAACCCTGCCTGCGGACGGGGTGGTCACCGGCGGCCGGTCGGCCGTCGACGAGTCCGTTCTGACCGGGGAGAGCGGGCCGGTCCACAAATCCGTCGCAGACCCGGTCATCGCGGGCAGCATTAACCTTGAAAATGATCTCAGGGTACGGGTCGGCGAATTGACGGAGAACAACCTGGTCAGCCAGATTGCCCGTCTTGCGGAATCCGCACAGGGCACCAAGCCCCGCATGGCAAAACTGGCGGATGGCATCGCATCCCGGTTTGTCGGTTTTGTTCTCCTGCTTGCGGGGGTGGCCGGGAGCTACTGGTGGTTCAGGGATGAATCCATGTGGTTGCCGGTGGTTGTCTCCACCCTGGTGATCGCCTGTCCCTGCGCGCTTTCCCTCGCAACCCCCACCGCACTCATCGCCACCATGGGGAGGCTGACCCGGCGCGGTATTCTGCCGGTCAAGGGAGAATTTCTTGAGGATATCGCGGCGGTGGACCACATTTGTTTTGACAAGACCGGCACCCTGACGACCGGAGAGCCCCGCATTCACCGGGTCACTGTGGCACCGGGCGGGAAGCCGTCCGCAGCCGTCGGGATTGCCGCCGCACTGAACCGTGCATCCCGTCACCCCTTTGCGAAGGCTTTTCGCGACCGGGCAGCGGGCGGCCGGGAACGGCAGGCCGAAAACATCACCAATACGGCAGGGGGCGGCGTGACGGGACGGGTCGACGGGAAATGGCATTGTATCGGGTCCATGGAATTCGTCAGCACGCAATTAGCGGGAACACTGTCGCCCGAATGGTCTGAAAGAAACGGCGTGCACAGCGTGTGCCTGCTTGCGGATTCGAAAGGGGTGATTGCCCGGTTTGAATTGTCGGATGTCCTCCGGCCGGATGCCGCGCAAACCATCGAGGTCCTGAAGCAAAGGGGGTTCACCCTCTCGCTGCTGTCGGGCGACCACCGCAATGCGGTGGCATCGGTCGCAGAAAAACTGGGGATTCCGGATTTCCAAAGCGGGCTTTCTCCCGACGGGAAAAAGGCGGCGGTGAGTGGACGCATCGCCCAGGGACAGGGCGTGGCCGTTGTCGGTGACGGCTTCAACGATGCCCCGGTGCTGGCATCGGCCACGGTGTCGCTGGCCATGGGACAGGGTGCCGGGCTGTCAAAGAGGCTTGCCGATGTCGTGTTGCTGAACAATCGCCTACTCGACATCCTTGAAGTCTTCGACACCTCCAGACGGACACGCAACCTGATCAAACAAAACATGGCCTGGGCGATCGGCTACAACCTGCTTGCCCTGCCCGCCGCGGTCAGTGGCCTGGTACCGCCCTGGCTGGCTGCCATGGGCATGTCCCTGAGTTCGGTGGTGGTCAGTGTCAATGCAATCCGGCTGTCCAGGGACGGCAGGAAAGGCCGTCCAACCGGGAAAACCCCGGTTGTGCTGGAAACGGAATTTGTCTAGGAACTTGTCCGAGAACTCATTATTTTCAAAATCCTGTTTTTTAACTAATTGATATACAAGATAAATATTTCTTTAAAATCAGAATATATCCTGTTCTCGGACACTCTCCTGGGGCGGTCGCCTGCGATCCTGTTTCACCCACCGGCTCCCCTTTAGGAGAATGATTCAAGTCACACCGTCAACCAGTTCCAACTCGTATGGATTGGTCGCTGAAACTTTGGCGATCGATCCAAGAATTTCAAAAATCTGGTCTTCTCCAAGAGACCGGTTTACCATCTCCCTCTGCATGTCTGCACGATCAAGCGGTGGGATGCGGGTAGTAAAGAATGGCCACAAGGAATCAGACAGATATTCATGAGAAGTCCGGGGAAATGCTGAAATCGGGTTTCCTTTATAATCAGAGTCATAACGGAACACAAACTTGTCCCGTTCGTGGGAAAGCCGGCCCACCAATGACCGTTTTCCATCCGATGATTCAAGATAAACCTTCAGGATTCGTTCTCTGGATGTTTTTGGAGACGTGTAACCGGGGTTGGTTCCCCAGACCTTCTGTTTCAGGAAAGATATAAGGTTATTCTTCATATACGTACTTCTTTCCGAAGACGCTTGATTCGAAATGAGAGCAGGTCCCTAATGAATTCAATCCGAGTCTGGGTAATAATACGCTGGAACCGCCGCTGGAGCAAATGTTCGATTGACGGGTGTCACGAGCAAATGATCTGTCCTAATAATTAACACGTGATCTGTCCGGATTTA
>WTGA01000030.1 GCA_011523765.1 Gammaproteobacteria bacterium | reverse complement strand
TGGAAAAACCCCCTGAATTAATTGAAAACCGGGTTGAGTTGCGGAAGTCGGGCTAGTCCGGCAGTCTGGACTCCCCCGCGTAAAGGCTTTCAAGGGATTCGCGCTGACGGACAACATGAAATCGGCTCCCGTCCACCATCACTTCGGCCGGGCGTGGACGGGCGTTGTAATTTGAGCTCATCACTGCACCATAGGCCCCGACAGTGCGGATCGCGAGGAGGTCTCCCTCCCGGACAGGCAGCCTTCTGCCCTTGCCCAGAAAATCACTGCTCTCGCATACCGGGCCCACGATGTCATAAGCGGTTGCGGTGCTGCCGGAGGACCGGTTCACTTCGATGATTTCCTGGTAGGCCTGGTAGAGCGCGGGCCGGATCAGGTCATTCATTGCGGCATCCACCACACAGAAATTGCTTTCAGCACTGTGTTTGAGGTAGTGCACCCGGGTCAGCAATATCCCCGCATTGGCCATGATTGCCCGGCCAGGCTCGATGGTAACCGGGTACCGCTTTCCAAAGAGTTCAAGTTGCTCCAGCAGGGCTCCGCAGTATTCTGCCGGACTCGGTGGTGCTTCATTGTGGTAGCGAACACCCAGCCCTCCTCCAAAATCGATGTGCTCGACATGAATGCCTTTTTCTTCAAGCTGACGGGTGAAACGAAGGATTTTATCCAGGGCATCCCTGTAGGGTGCCAGTTCCGTTAACTGGGAACCGATATGACACGCGACGCCGCTGATATGAATATTCTTGTCCTGCGATGCGAGTTGGTAGATTTCCAGCGCCTTGTCCGCACTCAAGCCAAACTTGTTTTCTCTCAGCCCGGTGGAAATATAGGGATGGGTCATGGGGTCTATATCCGGGTTGATACGCACTGAAATGCGGGCCACCTCCCCGGTTTCAGCGGCAATCTCCCGGATTTTCTGCAGCTCTCCCTGTGATTCGATATTGAAACTGTTGATTCCGGCTTCCAGCGCTTCACGTATTTCCCAGGGCTGCTTGCCCACACCGGAAAATATCGTTTCCCCTGCCGCGCCTCCCGCTGCAAGGACTCTCCGCAATTCCCCCGCCGAAACGATATCGAAACCGGACCCCAGACGGGACAGGATATCCAGAACTGCAAGATTGCCGTTCGCTTTCACGGCATAACAGATTCGGTGGGGATGCTCGCCAAAGGCATCATTGAAGGCATGCCAGTGCCGCTCCACGGTTGCCCTGGAGTAAACATAGCAGGGCGTCCCCACCTCGTCTGCTATTGTGGAAAGCGCAACCTGCTCGGCATGCAGGCAGTCGTTTTCGTAATTGAAGTAATCCATCAGGTCGTACCTTGGAGGATATTTTCCGGACAATCCGGTCAGCGCGGACCGATCGCCATATGGATCAATACGAGCGGGTCATCCACGCGCCGGGGTGGCCGCAATGGTCCAACAAAACGCACCCTGACCCCATGGCAACCGGATGAAACCGGGTCTGCCCGGGCCAATCCGGGCTACTCACCGCCCTCCTCCTCTGCCCCTTCATCCTTTCCGGTATTTTTGGCATTCCCGGCTTCCCCGTCAACCTGCTCCGGAACCGGCACGTACAGTGGTCCTTTTTGGCCGCAGGCCGCAACGAGGAACAGGCTTGTCAGGACAATGAACAGTAATTTTCCCATTGGGCTGATGCGCTTTTGGTGTGATTTCCGCAAATCACATTCTAACCCGCTTTGGTCTTTCGTGCATGGAGGAATTTCCGTGCTTCCACGACAGCCTGCCTCACCCGCCCTGGTGCGGTCCCTCCAACATGGTCCCTGGATCTTACCGAACCCTGGATACTCAGGATTTCATAGACATCCTGTTCGGCAGCAGGGCAAAAGACCTGCAATTGCTCCAGATCAATATCGGACAGGGACAACTCCTGTTCAACGGCATAGCCAACGACTTTCCCCACCGCTTCGTGTGCATCCCGGAAAGGCACATTCTTCATGACCAGATAATCCGCAAGGTCGGTTGCCGTTGCATATCCCTTTGCCGCCGCCGCTTCCATTTTGTCACGATGGAATGTAATCACGGGGACCAGCTGCGTGAAGACATCCAGGCACATCCGTACGGTATCGACAATATCAAAAACGGGTTCCTTGTCTTCCTGATTGTCACGATTATAGGCCAATGGCTGGCCCTTCATGAGCATCAGGATTGACACAAGGCTGCCGTTGACCCTCCCGCATTTTCCCCGTATGAGTTCTGCGATATCCGGATTCTTTTTCTGGGGCATAATGCTTGAACCGGTACAAAACCCGTCCCCCAGATCAAGGAAGGAATAGGCCTCCGAAGACCACCATACCAGTTCTTCGCAGATTCTCGACAAATGCACCATCATCAATGAGGCGTGTGCGGCGAATTCGACGAGAAAATCCCGGTCGGAAACCGCATCCAGGGAATTTGCCGAAACCGAATCAAACCCGAGCTCATCCCCGGTCATCTTGCGGTCGATGGGATACGAAGTTCCCGCCAGTGCAGCGCTTCCAAGCGGGCAGACATTAATACGTTTTCTGCAGTCCTGAAATCGTTCATAGTCCCGTTGAAACATCTCGTTCCAGGCCAGTATATGGTGCCCGAGCGTTACCGGCTGTGCCGTTTGCATATGCGTGAATCCGGGCAGCAGGGTGGATGCCTCCTGTTCCGCAACGTCTACCAGCACA
Organism: Gammaproteobacteria bacterium; assembly: GCA_011523765.1. Classification (GTDB taxonomy): domain Bacteria; phylum Pseudomonadota; class Gammaproteobacteria; order Arenicellales; family Poriferihabitantaceae; genus WTGA01. The sequence continues at coordinate 11,129 of WTGA01000030.1, read as the reverse complement.
TGCTGCAGGTTCGTCAGCATTGTGCAGATCTGGTCGACTTCGTCTCTCAGATACAACCGCATATCGGTGGCTATCTGGTCATTGCGCGAGCGCCCGGTGTGCAGTTTCTTTCCCGCTTCCCCTATTTTGTCCGTCAGCCCCTGCTCGATGTTCATATGCACATCCTCCAGGGCGTCCGTCCAGTCAAATTCTCCGTTTTCAATCTCTGTCCTGATCTCCAGCAATCCTGCTTCAATGTCTGAAAAATCTTTTCTGGACAGGATTCCCTGCGTGTACAACATGCGCGCGTGGGCAATGGAACCGGCGATATCCTGTTGATAGAGCCGGTTGTCAAATCCTATCGAGGCGGAGAATTTCTCCATGGTAGTGCTGGTGGGCGAGGAAAAGCGCCCTCCCCACAATTTCTTTTTAGCCGTCATCTCTTGATTGCATTGCCCGGTTGGCCGATACCCGGGATTTTAGCCCCGTTACCCTGTCACAGTCATTATTACACCACATGTCGCCGATTCTTTGTAAATGAATATGAAAAGCGCGGCCCGGACCGGTTGGGACCGGGACATGCGGCCATCCGTAGCGAAAACATGATCGTATATCCAACGAATTCGCTTTGAAGTGGAAACCCCTGTTCCCAGGCCGGGAAACCATTGAACAGGATGACGGGTTTTTGGTGCCGACTGCCTGGAGACGATGCCCCCAGACCGTCCGGAATCGGGTTTCCAATGAAGGCCTGTCAGCCGATCCTCGACAGTTTAAGCAGTTTTTTCATGTCCTTGATTAACAGCCTGGGGTCCAGGTCCGCCGGAATCACCATCATCATGTTGCCCAGCGGATCAATCAATACCGCATCGTCCTTTCCTGCTCCGAGCCGCCTGATCAGGTTCTCCATCTGTAACTCAAGGCCATTTTCCGCGTATCCGGCGAAAGAAGCGTCCGGCTGGCCGGCTTCAAATTTGCCGGCAATACCGGGGTCGGCAAACAGCAGAACACGCTGTATCCTGCGCGCATCCCTTCCCACAGCGATGCGGGTCTGCCGGGTGTTGTACAAGGATTGTTGACAAAGCTCCGCACATCCGGACCCAATCAGATGGACGATCGTCCACTTTCGTCCCAGGGATTCATTTCCAATCACTCCTCCGGGAAATACCGGATTCTGAAAGCTCTCCAACGGCACTACCGGCTTGATCAATGGCGAATGGTTGGCCTGTTCTTTTGGTGCCAACGCCGCACCCAGGCCGTAATACCAGATAAAGGCGAAAAGCAGCGGTCCGGCAAACAACAGAAAGACTGCTATCAATTTCAGTCGGGAATACATTTGCTTCCGACCGGCTGTCGCACTGTTCGGGTTGCTCATGCGTCTTTCTTGCCCATTCGGGACCAGACAACGCCGAAAACCGCCAACACTGCCGCCAGCCCCCACCACTGCACCGCATAACCGAAGTGCCGGATGGAATTGATCACGTACGGCTGCCAGATTTTAATGAACTCGGAATGGTTGCCCGGCTCAACCACGATCACTGCAGATTCAAGGTTCCGGCCAGAAGCGGCCGACAGCGCTGCCAGGTCCAGCGTTTGAACCACCTTTGGCCAGGTTGCAGCCTCGGTCACAACCGGCCCCAATGCAAAGCCCTTCTGCGGGAAATACAGCTGCCCGTGGATTTCCTCTTCTGCCGATGCCGGCTGAACCCTGTCACGCAAATCATCGGCTGCCAATTTTTCCAGCCAGCCCAGATTAGACAGGAAAGTCACCTCGGCATTGACCAGGGTAAACGGAACCAGCACCTCATATCCCACTTTCCCTGCATGGATTCGGTTATCAAGCAGGAAAACATGCTCCCAATGCCATGTTCCCGTTGCGCGCACATTCCGGTAATTCAGGTTTGCAATTTGTCCTGGAAATTCGTTCAGATTGTTCGGGACAAGACCGCTTTCAGATATCTGCTTTTCCAGCGCTCTTTTGTCCAGCCCCCTTTTTGCCTGCCATGCACCGAGGCCAAGCAGTATCGACAAACTGACGAAATAAATCACCATGACCGGTTTTATGTCTGGTGTTTTTGTCCAATGCATGGCCATAATAACGATAACCGACCTATCCTGATCTGCCGTTTTGTTGAAAATAATTGTTGTCGCGCTGCTGCTGTTCGTAATTGTCAGCCTGTTTACCGCGTTTTATTATCTTGTCAAGGACCCCCCCGGTTCCACCCGGGTCGTAAAGACACTGTTTTTGCGTGTAGGATTGTCCTTGTTTATCATGCTGCTGCTGTTGATGGGAGCGAAAATGGGCTGGATTACCCCTCACGAATTCGGTCTGTGACCTCCAGGGAAAGATGCCAGCAAAAATATGCTGTCCGGCCAAACACGGTGCCCCGGTGGGCGGATGCCGGTTCCCGGGTGCCGTCAAACGACTGCTTTAAAGCGGTACCGTCCTCGACACGTTGACCGGATACCGCCGCCCCGCCGTAAAAGAATTTGGCAGGCGACCGCACAACACCTTGTTCGCAAAGGGGCCTGGCCTTCTCTAGAGGATATAGACGAAGATAAACAATCCCAGCCAGACGACATCAACAAAGTGCCAGTACCACGCTGCCGCCTCAAAAGCAAAGTGTCGTTCAGCCGTAAAGTGACCCGCCATCGCCCTGAACAGCATCACCGTCAGCATGATCGCACCGAGGGTGACGTGCATGCCGTGAAACCCGGTGAGCATGAAGAAGGTCGAACCGTATATGCCGCTGTTCAGCTTCATTCCTTCATGGTAGGCCTCGACATATTCCACGCCCTGAAGAAACACGAAAAGAAATCCAAGGAAAACCGTGAGAAACAAACCGATCACAATTTGCGTGCGATGCTGTGCCTTGATTGCGTGATGCGCCCAGGTCACTGTGATGCCGGAAGTCAACAGGATCACCGTGTTCAGAAACGGCAACGGCCACCAATGCATGTGGAAATCACTTTCACCCAGATCTCCCGGCCCATTGGTTGGCCAAATTTCAGTATAGTCATTCCACAGATAGGTATGGGTACTCGCCCCGGACCCCTCACCCAGCAACCAGGGGACGGAATATTCCCGGGCGTAGAATAAAGCCCCAAAAAATGCAGCGAAAAACATCACCTCGGAAAAGATAAACCAGCTCATCCCCATGCGAAATGAAACATCTTCCCAGGAACGGTAGGTGCCGGATTCGCTTTCACGGATAACCGTGCCGAACCAGCCAAACAGCATGACTATGAAGAGAATCAGTCCCAGAACAGTGATTTTCATCCCGATGCCGCTACCGTTCAGGTATAGCGCGAAACCGGTGACCGCCAGAGTCAGGGCAACGGAACCCACGATGGGCCACTTCGCTGCCGTGGGAACGTAATAGTGGTCTTGTGTGGCCTCTGCCATAGCGTTACCTCGGATAATATCTAATTTATTTTACTGTTGACGTCAAAAAACGTGTAGGAAAGCGTGACAGTGCTCACATCCTCGGGCAACCCCGGGTCCACCACAAAAACAAGCGGCATCCGTTTTTGTTCATTGGCCTCAAATTGCTGCCGGTTAAAACAGAAACACTCGGTTTTGTTGAAATAGGCCGCCGCTTTCGCAGGGGCCACGCTTGGTACCGCCTGCCCGACCATTGCCTTGTCCAGCTGGTTGGTGGCGATATAGTTGGTCTGGTACGTCTTTCCGGGACTGACCATCATGCTGTTCACTTCGGGGTCAAAATCCCATGGTGCCTGCCGGTTCAAGACGCTGTCGAATTCCACCTTGACCTGCCGCTGTTCGTCGATATCCAGCTGCTCGACCTGCTGGGAGGAGATCCGGCCCGTCTTGCCATTCAATCCCGTTATGTCACAGAAAACATTATAGATGGGGACCATCAAATAACCGAACCCGAACATGACGACCGGAATCAGGAACAGGTGCCGGATACTGAACCTCTTTCTCATTTACAGCACCACATTCCCGGTGACGGCCATATAGATAAAAGCCAAATAAAACAGCACTGCGATGCCCACGAGGATACTCACGGTCCTTTTAACCTGTTTATTCACCAAATATTGCTTCCGGTAATTGCCCGGGTCCGTTATTTGACAATGGGTTGCGGGGAAAATGTATGGTATGGCGGGGGGGAAGCGACCGTCCACTCCAGCCCCTCGGCACCTTCCCAAACCTGGTCTGTTGCCTTTTCACCCCCCCGGATGCACTTCACGATCAGGACCAGAAACAGGATCTGTGCAAACCCGAAACCAAATGCGCCAATGGTGGCAATCTGGTTAAAGTCCGTAAATTGTACGGAATAGTCAGGGATTCGTCTCGGCATGCCGGCCAGTCCCACAAAGTGCATGGGGAAAAACAGGATATTCACAAAAATGGTTGACAGCCAGAAGTGAACCTTGCCCAAGGTTTCGTCATAATAATTCCCGGTCCATTTCGGCAACCAGTAGTAGACACCCGCGATAATCCCGAATATCGCTCCCGGGACCAATACGTAGTGGAAATGGGCAACCACAAAATACGTGTCGTGGTACTGGAAATCGATAGGGGTCATTGCCAGCATCAGTCCGGAAAACCCGCCGATGGTAAACATGATGACAAAACCAAGGGCGAACAGCATGGGGGTTTCAAAGGTCATTGCGCCTTTCCACATGGTGGACACCCAGTTGAACACTTTGACCCCTGTGGGCACGGCGATCAGCATGGTGGTAAACATGAAGAACAGTTCTCCGGCCAGCGGCATGCCAACGGTAAACATGTGATGTGCCCAGACGATAAACGAAAGGAAAGCAATGGAGGCCGTGGCGTACACCATGGAACTGTAGCCAAACAGCTTTTTGCGGGAGAATGTCGGGATGATTTCGGAGACCAGGCCAAATGAGGGAAGAATTAATATATAGACCTCGGGATGGCCAAAGAACCAGAAAATGTGCTGGAACATGACCGGGTCTCCACCCCCTGCGGCATTGAAGAAACTGGTGCCGAAATACTTGTCCGTCAGCATCATGGTCACGGCCCCTGCCAGTACCGGCATGACCGCGATCAGCAGATAGGCGGTAATAAACCAGGTCCAGACAAACAACGGCATTTTCATGAATGTCATTCCAGGTGCCCGCAAGTTCATGATGGTGGCAATGATGTTGATCGCACCCATGATGGAGGACACCCCCAAAAGATGGATGGAAAAAATCAGGAAGGGAAGGGCGTCGCCCGTCTGCAGTGACAGGGGAGGATACAGCGTCCACCCGGCAGAAGGCCCGCCTCCTTCCATAAACAATGTCGAAAGCATCAGACCGAAGCCGAAGGGCAGAATCCAGAAACTCCAGTTATTCATGCGCGGCAATGCCATATCCGGTGCGCCAACCATCATCGGCAACATCCAGTTGGCCAGCCCAACGAATGCCGGCATGACCACCCCGAAGATCATGACCAGCGCATGGAGCGTCGTCATTTGATTGAAAAAATGGGGATCCACCACCTGCAGTCCCGGTTGGAAAAGTTCGGTGCGAATCACCAGCGCCATGGCACCCCCGATAAAGAACATGATCAAGGAGAACCAGAGGTAAAGCGTTCCGATGTCCTTGTGATTGGTTGTCACCACCCAGCGCCACAATCCCGGGGGCGGCCCATGGTGATCATGATCGTCGTGATACAAATCAGTTGCTTGTGCATTCATCTTGCTAACCTCGAATAAATCTGTTCTGTCTTGGTTTCAGCGGTCCCTCACTGGACCTTCATTGACCGGATGGTGGACGGCTGGATCACATCACCGGTATCGTTACCCCATGCATTTCGTTCATAGGTGATCACGGCCGCCAAATCAGCATCGTTCAGCTGGTTGGCAAATGCCTGCATTGCCGTCCCTTCCTTGCCGTTGAGAACGATATCCACATGGCCCTCGATATCCTCAAGCGCCATGGGAGTCCCCACCAGAGACGGGAAGATACCCGGAATCCCCTCGCCATTGCCCTGATGGCACGCGACACAATAGGTGGCGTAAACCCCTTCTCCACGCTCCATGAGCTCGTCCATTTCCCATTCCCGGTCTGCGGAGCTGGCGGCGGCCTCGGCTGCGGCCAGCTCCGCAGTGACCCAGTCGTTGTAATCGGATTCCGATCTTGCATCCACCACAATGGGCATGAATCCATGGTCACGGCCGCAAAGCTCTGCACACTGGCCCCGATAGATGCCGACTTCATCTATCTTGGTCCACATTTCATTGATAAACCCCGGGATGGCATCCTTTTTGACGGCAATGGCGGGCAACCACCACGCGTGTATCACATCACTGGCGGTCAGCAGAATACGGACCTTCTTGCCGACCGGCAGCACCACGGGCTTATCCACTTCAAGCAGGTAGTTTTCCACGCTACTGGGGTCTATTCCCGAGCCCAGTGTAGCGGCTTCCCGGCTATCGGCATGCAGGTTGCTGATGAACCGAATGCCGCTCTCAAGGTATTCATACTCCCATTTCCACTGATGGCCGGTCACCTTGATGGTAATGTCTGCATCGCTGGTATCCTCCATGACGATGAGTGTCTTGGCGGCGGGAATCGCCATGGCCACCAGAATCAGAAACGGAATAATCGTCCAGATCAGTTCCGCCGTGGTGCTTTCGTGGAAGGTGGCCGGGGTGACCCCTTTCGACTTGCGGTGATAAAAGATGCTGTAGGCCATGGCCCCAAAAACAATCACGCCGATCGCCACACAAATCCACAGGACAAACATATGCATGTCGTAGACTTCCCGGCTGATCTCGGTCACACCTTCGGTCAGGTTGAGCTGCCAATCGGCTGCTGCCGGAAAACTTGCTGCCCACAACACCAGACCCAGCAGGACTATGGGAATTCGTCGAATATTCTTCATCAATTGTATGAATCCTCACCAACAATTAAAAATTTATTAGAGCCACATTGTACCGCTTTGTCAAACGCCGTTTCATTATGATTCTTTCTCTGCAACCGGTCATCTTAGGAGATCTGTTTGTTTTCCGGATGACCGGCCTCCCTTGCATTATTGCGTCGCATTCCGTACTTGCCAAATCTGTCCCCGCAGACCCGAAAAAAGCGGCATGGTAGCTAAATTGACTTCAGTATACAAGCATGGCCATGCGTGCCCCTGGAGTGTGGTTTCACAGGCTGATTATAGTCAGATTGCAAAAAATTTGTTGGTCCCAACCAACGTGTCTCCTCCTTCGCGCCGCCGATTCAATCTGTTTCGGTTTGCCCGCCGCCCTGTGTCCCTCTTTATCCCTGGCGGCCTGGGCGGTGTCAGGGTGTCGTTGCAATCAAATAGTTCACCATCAGCCGGACTGCGCCCAGGAAAACCGCAACGAATATCAGCCCGGCGAAGAAAAAATGCCAGAATCTGCCGCTTTCGAAATCCCTTTTCCTGTTGGCGTTGTTCTGTACACCGATAAAGGACGAAAAAACGCTTTTTACAATCGTGAAAAAGGTGACTTCCCGGTGATTTTCGGATGTTTCATCCGGGACAGGGGGCTGGTTGTGTGTGCTCATTGCCGGACAGGTCATGTCTCCATGATGAACGTGCGAATGAATATGCGGGCGTAGTGGTCCAGCAGCAGAAAGGCGAAAAGCGCGCTCAAATAGAATATGGAGTACCCAAAGGTTTTCATGGCATACCGGTCTCCGTCAGAGCGATAGAGCCTGACCGAATAGAATACAAATCCCGCCCCCAGGGTTACCGCGCCCGCCAAGTATATCGTGCCGCTCATCATCACCACAAAAGGCATGATGGTGACGATTACGAGCAAGATGGTATACAGCAGCACATGCAGTTTTGTAAACGCAATTCCATGGGTTACCGGCAACATGGGCACATCCGCTTTTTTATAATCGTCCACCCTCTTGATGGCCAATGCCCAGAAATGGGGCGGCGTCCAAATGAAAATGATCAAAAACAGCAACAGTGCTTCGCTATGGAGTTCGCCAGTGACTGCAGTCCAGCCCAGTACGGGGGGGGCCGCTCCCGCCGCACCGCCAAGGACAATATTCTGCGGCGTGCTGTGCTTGAGAAACATGGAATAAATCACGGCATATCCAAACATGGAGGCAAAGGTCAACATCGCGGTCAGTGCGTTCACAAAAGTGAACAGGACGACCATGGACGCCGCCGCCAGGACCAATGCAAAGGCAACCGCCTGCCGGGAATGGATGTTGCCCGCGGGGAGGGGCCGGTGGTGAGTGCGCTCCATGCGCAGGTCAATTTCCCGGTCTACCCAGTGATTCAGGACGGCACCAGCCGAAGCCGCCAGGCCAATGCCAATCAGCCCCCAGAACCATGCCCTGAACGGGACGAATCCTTCTGTAGACAAAAACATGCCAACCAGGGCCGTGAACAGAATCAGCACCACCACCTTGGGCTTGCACAACTCCAGGAATTCCCGCCAGTCCATCCGCGGATGTATCGCCTCGACCATCAATCCGCAAACCCTCTTTCAGGACCCTGCACACCGGGGTGTGCGGAAATCCGTCGGAATTCATCTTTAAGCGCCTGTGTCAATGTCCCTCTTTCCCGGTCGGTCAGACAGCCTCCTATTTCCACCCATTCGCCCCGGCATCCCAACAACAATCTGGCAGGGTATCCTCGATGTATCGGGCGCTCCAGTCTTATCTGCGTCCAATGCAGGGGGAATTCCCACTTTGCATCAGCATTGTCCTGAATGTGGAAGATTTCAACCCGGCTTTCGGAGATCACCACCCGTTCCACATACTCGGATTGCCGGATGATGAGATAAAACACGATCCCGACCGCCATTACATCCAGCAATGCGAAGGGCAGAATCAGCCAGTAGCCCAGAATCGCGAATCTCATGGCGATGCCCAGGGCAATGATCACCAGCAATGCAATCAGCCAAATCCCGGTTCTTGAATGAAAGGAACCGTTTGGACGAATGACAAATTCGGACTGGTGCGAGGACATGGCCGGGCTTGATGCAGCACATCGGTTTAGGGACCGGGGATTCTACCAAAAAATCTTGTCTGCGGCAGGAAAACAGGGCCGCCTCAAACCGTGTGAGCCCCCTGTGGTTTTTCCGGTCCTCGCCGGCAGGTCCACCCCGGCGGTCGCGGCATTGTCGCTGCACGACCCGGAAAGCGTATAATCCTTCTTTTTGCAAACCCCGATGAGTATGCGCGAAACACTGGTCGTCAAAACCGACAACGAAAAATTCGAGGATTGGCAGAACGCCCTCGCAGGCTGCGACCTGGACATCATAAACTGGGACTGCGTAACCAACCGGAACGCTGTCGATTTCGCCCTGGTCTGGAAACCTCCCCCCGGTGCCCTCGCCGGGTTTCCCAACCTGAAAATAATTTTTTCTGTTGGTGCCGGCATAGACCATCTCAGGGAAGACGGGGTGCTACCTCCCGGCATTCCCGTCATCCGGATGGTGGATGAACTGCTGACAGCCGGCATGGTTGAATATGTGCTGTTTCATGTGCTCAGGTTTCACCGGTTCATGCCGCAATACGAACAGCACCAACCGGCACATTTTTGGCAACCTATCCGGCAGGTTCCGGCCCGTAACCGCACGGTCGGAATACTCGGTCTGGGCGAAATGGGCCAGGCTGCAGCCCGGGCACTGGCAAGTCTCGGGTTTGATGTCATCGGCTGGAGCCGCAGCGAGAAAACCATAGAGGGGGTGACCGGTTACTTCGGGCCCTCCCAACTGGACAGCCTGTTGTCCAGAAGCGAAATCCTGGTTTGCCTGCTGCCCTTGACTGACCAAACCTACCAGATCCTGAATGCAGAAAATTTGGCCAAATTGCCCCGGGGCGCAAATATTGTCAGCGCCGGCCGTGGGGGACACCAGGTTGAATCGGACATCATGAACGCGCTGGACAACGGGCAATTGGCCGGTGCCGCACTGGATGTATTCGAAACCGAACCACTGCCTGGGCATCATCCCCTGTGGGACCGCAAAAACATTTATATCACACCCCATATCGCCAGCATGACAGTACCCGCCTCCAGCGCAGCCCATGTTTGCAACAATATCGTACGGTATCGCAACGGCGAGGCCCTGACACATGTGGTGGATATGGAGCGGGGTTACTGAGGGGCGATTTGCGCTGGTTGGCCAGCCGGAAGTCTTGCAAAAAGGCCGCACTGGATTTATTCTTCAACTAGCCGAACTGGTCAATGCTGCCCATCACCAATACGGCCGAGTGTTTAACCCTGATTTCATGGAGTGCAAAAGTATGAACCCGTTAAAAAGCATCCCCGGAACCATTATTGCCGGTTTCGTTATCGCCATAGTCATTGCCCTGATCCTGTAGGCAGTCACTCTGTTCAACTGAAAAATAGAATTAAATATCAAGTCAAGAGGTTTACAGAACAATGAATACTTGGTCTCTCGTAGTTTGGTTGCATGTGTTGGCAGGTATCGTCTGGATTGGCCTGCTGTATTATTTCAATTTTGTCCAGGTTCCGGCGGCCGCGGAAGGTGCGGCAGATACCGACGGTCCCGGACCGGCGGCGATTTCAAAATATGTGGCTCCCCGGGCCCTGCTGTGGTTTCGTTGGGGGGCGGTGGCAACCTGGATCACGGGCGCGATTGCGCTCGAGTCTTCCGGAGCCGGGCTGGTCGCCGCATTTACGTTTAACGGCCCCACGCCCGTGATCGTCATCGGAATTGGCGCCTGGCTCGGCACCATTATGCTGTTCAACGTATGGGTATTGATCTGGCCAAACCAGCAGAAGATCCTGGGCATGGTCTCGGCCAGCCCCGAAGAGATTGCCAAAGCGAAAAATGTCGCCCTGCTGGCATCCCGGACCAATACCATGCTTTCCATTCCCATGATCATGTGCATGGTGGGTTTTATGCACGGCTTGCCTTTCTAGCAATAACGGAACCTGCTATCACTCCAGGCACTTCAGGAGTGCTGTGTCAGCACCTGACGCTGTGCCATATTCCCACATCGTCCCGCATGCCGAAAATCAACGGCAAGGCCGAGCACTGATCCAAGCTGACCTGCGGGAGCGGACTGATGTCCGCACTTATGAGAGGTCGGAGCAACGGACCGAATATCTGCCTGCATGGCTGTACCGCTACACCTGACACTGACCCCATGCCAGTCTTAACCCAAGTTTAACATACGGTGACATAAGTGTTTGATTTGAAACACGGTAA
>WTGA01000111.1 GCA_011523765.1 Gammaproteobacteria bacterium | reverse complement strand
TCTGGAGCGGGAAACGAGACTCGAACTCGCGACCCCAACCTTGGCAAGGTTGTGCTCTACCAACTGAGCTATTCCCGCACCACCAACCTTAGGAGGACGTTAGATTCTATTCAAGCATATGGCCGTGTCAAGAGCAATGGTACCACTTCAAGGCCGCTTTGCGCTGTTCCAGGATTTCCGGACCCTACGGTTTTTCAAGCAGGAACGGCATTGCAGCCCGCAAGTATACCCACATTGACCACAGCGTCAGCATCGCCGCCGTGTAGAATGCGATTTCGCCGACCCGGAAAACGGGTATTCCGTATATCGGCGCGGCATACAACAGGAGTGCAATGGATATCATCTGGAAGACGGTCTTGACCTTGCCGACAATGCCCACGGCAACCACCACCCTTTCGCCGACTTCCGCCATCCACCCCCGCAGTGCTGAAATGACAATTTCACGTCCAACGATGATGCACACGGCCACGGCAAATGGCAGCGGATGAAACACCTTGTCCAGCACATTCAGGTCGGAGACCAGCAGGATCAATGCGGTGGACACGATGAGCTTGTCGGCCACCGGGTCGAGAAAGGCACCCAAAGCGGTGGTCGCATCCATTTTGCGTGCCAAAAACCCGTCCAGCCAATCGGTGATGGCAGCGGTCACAAAAATACCGGTCAGGATGGTTTCCCGGTTGTCCAGAGGCAAGAAGTAGACCACCACCAATACGGGGATCAGCAGAATCCTGAAAACAGTCAGCAGGTTCGGGACATTCAGCATTCGGGGATCGGCTTTTTTTCTGTCACAACATTCCTGGGTGCCCGGTCAATGTAGCACACCCTGTCGCAGCGGCGGTGCAAAATTGAAGCCTCTCAATGAAATTGGTTGTAGATTCTTGCGGCAAGCGCTGGGCTGATTCCCGGCACTTTGCCCAAATCCTCGACCCCGGCACGACGGATTTCGTGCAGTCCGCCGAAATATCGCAATAAATTCCGTCTTCGTTTCTCGCCGACCCCCTCGATTTGCTCAAGCGGGGAACGGGTTCTGGCGCGATTCCGTCTTTGCCGGTGCCCGGTGATGGCGAACCGATGCGCTTCGTCCCGGATCCGCTGCACAAGATGGGAGACCGGCGATGTCCCCGCCGGCCGGATCGCCCCCCGGCCCCCCGGCAAATGAAAGGTTTCCTCGCCCGCCTTTCTCCCGGGACCTTTTGACACTCCCACCAGGGACACCAGCCCGGCTATCTGCATCTCGTCAAACACCCGTTGTGCCCGGCCGAGCTGTCCCTTGCCGCCATCAATCAACACCAGGTCGGGAAGCTTTCCATCGTTTTCGAGCACCCGTTTGTATCGTCGTGTCAGCACCTGCTCCATGGCCGCATAATCGTCCCCGGGTTCAATGCCGGCAAGGTTGAACCGCCTGTAATCGCTCTTGACTGCACCTTGACGGTCAAATACGACACAGGACCCCACCGCCTTTTCGCCCATGGTATGACTGATGTCAAAACATTCAATGCGTTCCGGCACTTCCTGCAGTTCCAGCAGGTCGGAAAGCGCACCGAACTGCACATCGACCTGGTTTCTTTCATTCAGGTGCCTGCCCAAATTGTCTTCGGTATTGATCCTTGCGGATTCGACCCAGCGCGCGCGGCCAGCACGATAACGGTCCTTGATGACCACCTTCCTTCCGCTTTCAGTGGAAAATATCTGCTGCAGTGAAGCCTTTTCCCCGATAGGTTCCGCAAGCAGAATCTCTCTGGGAATGACCGCACCCAGATAGTTTCGCGGCAGGAATTCCTCCAGCAGTCCAGCCCGTGTTTTATCCAGGGCATTGGGACGGATGTGAAACCGGATGCCCAGGTTTCTGCCCTGGCGAATCGAGACCACCCCGAAACACGCCAGACCGGATTCCGCCGCAACGGCCACCACGTCCGCATCGCTGTTCCCGGACGAAATGTATTGCTTCTCCCGAATACGCTGCAACAACCCGATCCGGTCCCGGTAGACTGCCGCACCTTCATAATCCTGCTCGTTGGAGGCCGATTCCATTCTTTCAGCAAGCGTTGCCAGCAGCACGGCATCCTTTCCACCGAGCATGGCTTTTGCCTGGCGGACATCCTCCAGGTAATCCTTCGGGCTGATCCGGTTCACGCAGGGAGCACTGCAACGCTTGATCTGGTGCTGCAGGCAGGGCCGGGACCGGTTCCTGAAAAAGGCGTCACTGCATTGCCGGAGCTGGAAAATTTTGTGGACATGCCCGAGTATTTCCCGTACGGCGGCCGCACTGGGATAGGGTCCGTAATATTTTCCCGGCAACGACCGCCTGCCCCGGTAAAACGAAAAACGGGGATACGCATCGGATTCACTCAGCCGGATATAGGGAAAGCTCTTGTCATCGCGCAGGGAAATGTTGTAGCGTGGACGCCGGTCCTTGATCAGGTTGTTTTCCAGCAGCAGGGCTTCGCTTTCGGTCCTGGTCTGCTGGGTTTCCACTGCGATAATTTTCGATACCATCAAACGGGTCTTGGGCGTCAACCCGGTGGTCCTGAAATAACTTTGCAGACGCTTTTTCAGGTTGCGTGCTTTCCCGATATACAGGGTTTCCCTTTCCGCACCATAGAAGATATAGATGCCGGGCATTTTCGCAACACCCTGCAAAAACGTCCTGGAGTCAAAGTGGCCGGTCACAGGGGGATTCTTCCAGTTTTTGGGCAATGCCTTCAAACACCTCGAAAAACATTGCCTCGGTCAATCGCCTCGTCTGGGTATTGTATCGACTGCAGTGATAGCTGTTGACCAGCATCATCCCATTGTCCAGTTCGTGCCATGTATTGTGCCCGAACGGATAATCGCCCGGTTTCACACCCAGTGCACGCAAAACTGCCCGGTGCGCGAGCAGGCCAAGTGCCAGCAGTATCCGGACCCCCGGCCCGGAGATTTCCTTTTGCAGGAACGGATTGCAGTTTTTCTCCTCGGACCCCAGCGGTTTGTTCTGGGGCGGCAGGCACTTGACGGCATTGGTGATTCGGCAGTTTGCCAGCGTGAGTCCGTCGTCGGCGGATACGGATATCGGCCGGGAAGCGAAGCCGAACGCGAACAGGGCCTTGTACAGCAGCCTCCCGGCGTGGTCTCCGGTAAAGGGGCGCCCGGTGGCATTGGCCCCGTGCTTTCCCGGTGCCAGCCCAATGACCAGCAGTTCCGCGCCGGCCGCACCGAAGGGCGGCACCGGTTTGCAAAAGTAGTCCGCATGTTCTGCCTTGACCTCGTCAAGAAAACGGGCCAGTCGCCCGCATTTCCGGCACGAGGCATCGTAGCAGGCACTCGGCCATTGATTCATCGTTCCACCCCGCACATTGACAATACCCACCTGTATTTTAAAGCTTTCCCCCCTATATAATCCGGAGTCTCCATTAAATTCTTTCGATTTCAGGAGACAGACCAGACCATGAAAATCTCAGCATTCGATGCCCGCGTGGGAAACCTGGTGGAACACCGGGGCAAATTGTGGCGCGTGCTTAAAAAGAACCATGTCAAACCCGGGAAGGGCGGGGCCTTCGTCCAGCTCGAAATGAAGTGTATCGGCGATGGCACAAAACTGAATGAACGATTCCGTTCCGAAGATAAACTGGAAAAGGCCCACGTTGAAAGCAAGCAGATGCAGTACCTGTATCTTGACGGACAGGACTATATCTTCATGGATAACGAAACGTACGAACAAAGGCCGCTTTCCGCCGAGGACCTGGCCGAACAGTCTCCGTATCTGCTGCCGAACACGGACGTGCAGATCAATTTTTACCATGACCAACCCATCGGAATCGAACTGCCCACCTCCGTGGTGCTGGAAGTGGTGGATACGGAAGGCGTGGTAAAAGGGCAAACCGCTTCAGGCAGCGGAAAGCCGGCGGTCCTGGAAACCGGCCTCAAGGTCATGGTGCCCATCTTTGTGAATGCCGGCGAGAAAATCAAGGTGAACACGGACACCGGGGAATACATGGAACGTGCATGAGGCCCCCTCTGGCCGGATACCCGCGTTCCTTCAATCGTTATCCAGCAGGCCTGCCCCGGCCCCCGCATTGCGGGAAGCTTCCGTCGCCTCGACATAGGTACGCCTTGCGTATTGCTCCAGTCTGGCCCAGGCGGCATCCTCCACCCATACCTGGCCACTCCGGGCGGAAGCCGGCAACCCGTCCAGACCGGCAATGCGTTCACACACCACATGGTCCCCCAGGCCGGTCTCCAGCTCTTGGTCGCTGCCATGAATTCCGATTTGGCCGGAGGAGATCTCAAGACTGACACCGGACCAGCTCAACCGCATGGCATCGCGGCGCCCGGACACGGCGTTTACCAGAAAGCCTGCGAGTAAAAGCGGACAGGCCACCTGCTCCATTTCCACCCTCGAGGAAACCCGGGCGTCCATGAAATCACACAAACTGGGACCCGCCAGCAGGGGGTCGAGTTTGCCGCTTTTCGGTGTCCAGGTCCCGCCACCGTGCACCAACCGAAGGGAGACCCCCCCGGCATCGGACTGGTCCAGCATCCGTATCAACTGGCCGATTCCCCCAAGTTCCATCTGATGCAGGCACCGGACCGCCTTGCCGGCTTCATCCGCGATGCCCCAGGGCAGGCCCCGGCCCCTGGCGGCCTTTCTCACGGTCTGTTCTATTTCATTCAAAGAGCGGAACATGGCATCTGGAACCCGGTCATCATCCCGGGTTCGGAATCAACGGCGGATAGACCCAGTCATCCTCCGCCATCTGTGAGAATTCATCGGGAAAGGGTGCGTGCTGATACATGTTGATCCTGACCCAGCGGTCCGATTTCGGATCAAACTTGCTTGCCCCGAAAAAGGACAATTTACAACGCAGCAGGTCAATCGGCATCATGCCCTGTGAGATCAGGTTGTCCCGGATTTCAGCGTAGGGCAACCTCCTGACCACCTGGATTCTGCGTACTGCATGCCGGTGCTCCGGACAGGCCAGCAGGAACTGCGCCATCACCGGGCCATCCGGATTGTCCTGCTGGAATGCCATCAAATCCTTGTACAGCCGGGCGATATCCCGGGCATACGCCAGGGGATGTTCCTTTTCCGCACCCGGCTCATCGAATCTTTCACCCAACCGGGGTTCCAGCTTTTCCTCGGAAACATACCAGAACCTGGCCATGGATGCCGGGTCCGAAAAATCGATGTCCAGGGCCCAGGGATAGGTCTCCCGAATAAATCCGAGCGCATCGGAAATGGCCTGTGCTCCATTGATCCTGAAGTACCGGGATTCATCGATGGACATCCCCTCTGCCAGATCATCCACCAGGTCCTGGTGGGGTTCAATCACGAGGGTAACCGCCAGTTCCTGGCCTTCGAGAGACAGGTTCCCCACGGACCAGTCAACCAGGGAATTCCAGGGATAGGGCATGCCCAGTCCCGGGTTCTTCACATAGGCCGCCAGCTGGACCAGGTCCTGTTTCAGTTTCCCGATCCTTTTGTGCTGGCGCGGGTCGGCGGTACCCCAGCTTTCAACGCCGAGCATTGCCCTGGAAAGCAGGAGACTGAAGCCCCGGATAATTTCACTGGAGCTGCGTTCAATGTTTCTCACCCTGGCTAATGCCGTTTCCCTCGCCTGTATCCAGGCATGTATCAATGCAGGATGCAGCACCAAAAAGGGGGCCATCCCCAATCCCGTCGCATTGCCGACGCCAAGCCTGCGGCGTATCCGGGCATCCATCCTGGTTGCCCTGGACCCGCCCCGTACCGTCGCGAGGTGCTCTGCAATGTCGACGGTAAAGGCCCGGATCAGCCACACTGACAACAACTCCGCTCGAAAGGGCCCCGTGAATTCAGGCCGGTGGGCAATGCGTTCACGGTCACTGATTCCAAACTTTCCATTTCCGTACACCGCGGTGGTACGCATCAGATAACCGACCGCCTCCATCTTTTCCCGGTCCGGCTGCCGGCCTACGGACAGCGAATCCACCACATGCTCGAACAGCCGCACACTCCGGTTGGCGCGGGACAACACCAGTTCGGTCTGTGCATAATGCCCTGCCTCCTGCTTCGGCACATTCTTTTTCAGTCTTTTGACTTCCTCCTTTGCGGGCACCCCGTCGAACAGGACAAAGGTGGCGTCCCATTCCTCCGCAATGACCCGGTCAGACCTTTTCTCGTCGGGCAGGTCATTGGCAAAACAAATCAGCGAGTACATGCGGTCCGGGCCGGATGCCTGGTAAATGGCGGTCCCCACACCCCGGAGGTCGATATCCCAGCGCGTACGCTCAAACTGCCAGTTTCCCTTCTTCAGAAAACGCAGGAGCGCACGCATGAAACTGAGTCTGGTCTGGTGGAAGGCACCCATGCGCTCCAGGCGCATCACTTCGCACGGCGGTCTCAGGCCGATCAAGGGGTTGTCTTTTCCGGGCTTCACAGGGAATGGTGCATGGCAGCAGTGGTCGGTCCTGAATCCAAATATTGCGCGGTTTTTCCTGTCGATGCAATCCTTACGGAGCAGTTTATCCCCCAAACCGTCCTGGACGGGCCGTCACCGTGCCACAACCGTCCACCCGGCCTGCCGACGAGCCCGGCCGGCTTCATCAACCACTCCGGAAATCCGCCTCCGGGAATCCATGGGATTATACGGGAAGGCAGCCCGACCCGGATGCAGCCTCCGTTTCATCGCTTGAGCAAAGGGAGTTGGCCGATAAGCCGGGTTCTGTCGTGAACAGTTATTCATCTGGACGGTCTGTCACCAGACGCCTCAAGCAACCTACCCGGACCCGGCGCGGGCACGCCAGCGGGTCCCTATTCGGTCTTGCTCCAGGTGGGGTTTACCCTGCCGGTATTGTTACCAATACCGCGGTGCGCTCTTACCGCACCATTTCACCCTTACCTCGACCGGTGAACGGCCCAGGCGGTATATTTTCTGTGGCACTTGCCGTCAGCTCGCGCTGCCCAGGTATTACCTGGCACCCTGCCCTGTGGAGCCCGGACTTTCCTCGACACCTGATGTGATGCCGCAACTGCCTGGCCAACTCCCGAAAACGAGTCTAGTGCATCCATGCCGGCAAAACAACCACGTCAATGGCATTGTAGCGGCAAAGTAGTCATGTCCCCTTTCAAACGATTCTTCGGAGACGTCACGATCCGGTCTGTTTTCCAACGGGTCAAGATGATGAAGAGAAAGAGGTGGATCGATTGCAGGCGATTGAAGGGGTTTTGGAGAAACGTCTGAAGCAACGGGAAGCGGCGTTGCAACGGGGGGTCGGGGTCCGGGTTGGAAATCGGCTCCGGACCATCCGTGGAGGCAGCCCTATGGCTCGGAAAACCTCCCGTCGTTTCATTGCACTGCCACGACTCGGGCGGCTGCGAAAAATACGCTACGGTGTGGTCCCGCGACCGGCAATGCGACGGCGAAACCTCTTGCCGGCAGGTAGTGTAGAATAATGGAGCATCCACCGGGGCCGGGTATCCATTGATTGGCAAAGACCCGCAGGGACCAGTGATAGCACAGGAGTTTCGTGTTCTTGAACAGATCGGTGAAACTGCCGGCGGGGATTGCGGTAATATATTGTGGCGGTATTTCGGTTCTTTGTGCAACCGCATACTGGAAAATCCATGTCTACCCTTAATAATGTGAGTCATACCATCTCGTGAACCGCCTCACCCATTTCAGACTGAACCATCCGTTGCATCTCGTAATACTGGTGGCCTGGTTTCTGGCAGGCTGTGCGCCGATACCGGTTACCGAACCGGAGACGGTTGTCGAAGAAACCGGGACCGGTCCGGCCGATGCCGCCGAACCGGTCCCGGACACGATCGCCCATCCCCTGGGGGACCCCGAACAGACGACTGCCACGTACGACCCCCACGAACTCATTGCACAGTCCGAAAATGCCAGTGCCGCTTTCGTCCCATGGCTGCTCATGCAGGCCGCTTCGCTGTTTATCGAACAAGACCAGGCCGTGGCGGCACAATCCACGCTGGACAGGCTGGAAACCTATCCGCTGACAACGGACGAGAGAATCGACTGGAAAATCTTGCGTGCCCGGGCCGCCAGTGCACTGGGACAGCACACCCGGGCGATTTCACTGCTCGATCCCATCTCCCCGGACGACGTCCGGGACATCGGGTCCAGGATACAAATGCTTTCCATCCTTGCCAATGCCCAGGCCCAGGCCGGCCAGCATTTTGATTCCGTGCAAAACATGCTCCACCTTGACAAACTTGCTGCAGGAAAAGAAAAGGAGAAGAACCAGCATGACCTGGTTTCCCTGCTGAGCACGATGGGCCCGCTTTCCCTGTCCATTCTCCGGGAAGGTTCAACCGAACCGGCACTGGATGGATGGATGGCCCTGGTCGAGATACTGCAGACCACCCCCCCCGGGGTCCGGCCACCGGACCTGGACAAATGGCACCGGTTTTATCCCGGTCACCCGGCTCTTCCGGACCTGTTCAACCAACCGATCGAATCGATTGATTTAACCCGGTACAGGCAGATTGCACTCCTGCTCCCGCTCACGTCTTCCTATGGTGCCGCGGCCCAGGCCTTTTACGACGGGTTCATGGATGCGCACCAGGACCATGCCGGGCCCGGGCAACCCCGGATCATTCTCTATGATATCGGCGATGAGCCTTCCCTGTCTTCCTTTTATTACCAGGCAGCAGCGAACGATGGGGCGGACTTTATTGCGGGCCCACTGGGGCGAACGGCCGTTGAAGCGCTTCTTTCCGACCGCGCAGTCGAAGTGAATACCTTTGTCATTGCAGAGATTCCGGAAGACCGGAGTGACGAAAATCTTTTCGGCATCAGCCTCTCTCCCGAAGCCGAGGCACAACAAATTGCGGAAAAGGTCTTTGCCGAAGGTTTCACAAATGCGAGTGTCTTGCGAAGTGAAACGGACTGGGGCCAGCGGGTGGCCAATGCTTTCGTGTTCCACTGGGAAGCCCTGGGCGGTGTGATGGTCAGGAACAGCTATTTCCCCAAGGATGTGCACGACTACACAACGGTCCTGCAAAAGTTCCTCGGACTGGATCACAGCATTGCCCGGCACCGTCTTTTGCAGGCACAGGTGAAGACCAAGCTGAAATTCACCGCCCGGCGTGACGACAATGTGGATTTTCTGTTTCTCGCCGCCAACGCGGAGCAGGCTCGTCTTGTCGTCCCGCAACTTCGGTTTTTCCAGGCGCATGACCTTCCGGTCTACGCGACCTCCTATGTCTATACCGGAGTACCCAACCCGAGAGCCGACGCCGACCTGGACGGACTGATTTTCAGCGACATGAAATGGATTCTGGATGGGGTGAATGCCTACAAGCGGGAAATCGAGGAGGAAAGAGCCCGGAAAGAGGCTGAACAGGCTGCGAAGGCACTCGAGGACCGTGAATCCCCGGAAACCATTCCAGAGGACGGGGAAAACACCGAAAACGGGAAGGACCCGAATGGCACCGGACCGGAGATTGCGGATGGACCGGGGATTGTGGATGAAGAAGAGGGCACTCCCGGGGAAAACCCGGTTTCAGCAGAAGAAGGCAGCTTGCCGGTCGTCGGGCAGGACCCGGCCCTGGTTTCGGCAGAAGAGGGAAGCTTGCCGGTCACCGAAGAAGAAGCGGATTCCACAGTGCGCAGCCTGTATGAGAATACCCCCCTTGGACGGCTCTATGCCCTGGGATTCGACACCTACAACCTGATTCCCAGGGCGGTATCCATGCGTGGGAACGGTACCCGCAGATATGTGGGCGAAGCAATGACCATGGGCATTTCCGACCATGGCAGTGTCCGGCGTCATCCTTTCTGGTTTAAATTTTCAGCCGGCCTGGCCGAACCCCTGGAAACCTCCTCGGAAAGGACGGTTTTCCCGCCCCGACTGCCAGACCCTGTCACCCCTTTGCCGTAATGGACGGCGGGGAACGGCCGTCCCGCCATGGCCGCATCACCCCAGCGATAGGCAGGCCCGGCACAAATTGAACGGCAACCGTTGAGCATTCTTAGGATATACTACCCGCACCTTTCGGTATTACGAGTACGGGCAAGACAACAGACTCCCCCGGAGAGTTAAACATGGCAAATTTCAACCTTTCTCCCCCCTTCCAGAATACAACCAGGTCTGTCCTGTTCGGGTTGCTGTTTCTGTTGACCGCCCAGGCACTGACGGCATGCCTGCCACTGGCAATCGGCATCGCCACGGTAACCAGCATCGACCTGCGCCTGGAACGGCGGACCATCGGCCGAAACATTGACGACAATACGCTTGAATTGAAATTGAGGCAGGATTTTCGTTCCGATGAACAACTGGGCAAGACCGTCAATCTGAGCATCACCATCATCAATGGAGTCGTCCTTTTGACCGGAGAGGTGCCGACGGATGACCAGCGCCAGCACGCGCAAAAAGTTGCCGAGTCGTATACTGAAACCCGGAAAGTGGTCAACGAGGTTGAACTGGCGGGCAAAACAACCCTGAACAGCCGGGTCAATGATTCCTATATCACCAGCAAGGTAAAGCTCAAACTGCTGAATGCCGAGAATGTCCCGTTCACCAACATCAAGGTCATTACGGAACGCGGAAAGGTTTACCTGCTCGGCCTGGTGACTCCTGACGAAGCAGAGGCCACTGTCAAAATCGTGCAATCCGTGCGGGGGATCGCCCATATTGTCAAGGTTTTTGAATATATTGATCCTTGAACCGGGACAACCGCACCGCTGGGGTACCGGTGAAATACGGGGACAAGATCTTCTCGCCGTCCTCGGGGAGGTCCTTGACAGACTTTATGGCCGGACTGGCCCGTCCGCTGGTAGTGACCAACGGTTGCTTTGATATCCTGCATCGCGGGCATGTCAGCTACCTGCAAACTGCAGCCACCCTGGGTTCTTCCCTGGTAGTGGGAATAAACTCCGATGATTCGGTCAGGCGGCAGGGTAAAGCCCCGGACCGGCCCATCAACCCGCTGGAGGACCGCATGGCGGTCATCGCTGCGCTGGAAAGCGTTGATGCCGTCGTCCCATTCGACGAAAGTACACCGCTGGAACTGGTGCACCGGTTGCGTCCGGATATCCTAGTCAAAGGCGGAGACTGGGCCATACCGGATATCATTGGCGGCAGGGAAGTCGAAAGCTGGGGCGGGACGGTTCATTCCATCCAGTTCGAGTTCCCGCGCTCAACCTCCAACCTGATCAACCGAATTCGGGAACAATGGACGTAGGTGGTCCGTGGCGCGAATCACCGGTCAATCTGACCAGTGCCCGGGCAGAAACCGGGCCGCCCCGCCGTTGGCTGAACCGGGCCTGCATTGTGCGGTTCAGGCCATGCCGGAAGGACGGTCGCCGATGCCTTGGAAACGCCAATCCCGTCCGGGAAATCCCGGGACCCTTTTCATCCCGGGAAGGGGATACCCGCGGACAGATGGCCGGCCTGCGTCAATATTATTGCTGTTTGTGAGCGTTCAGGTCTCATCCAGCCTAGTGGTCCCATAGACATCAACCCTGCAATCCGTCCGAGCCAGCCTCATGCAATCCATCCACGGTACGCACACTGGCAAACCCTTTTTCCTCCTGAATGTACTGTTCGCGGGAATCCTCACCGGCGTCGTTGAAATCACTCATATCTTCGCATTTGCGACTCCCATTTACTCCAATGAGTTGATTCACTACCTGCCCCAGGGGATGGGAATTATCCTTTTGGGCGCGATGGTTTGCATGGTCGTTTTCTCGGCTTTTAGCAGCCATGGCGGCATATTGTCCGGCCCCCAGGCAGTGCCGGCCGCCCTGATCGGCATTATGGCGGCGGCCGTGATGTCTGCACATGCGGCAACGGGCGTGACGGACCGGTCATTTTATACGGTGGTCACTTTAATGGTTTGCAGTACACTGCTCACGGGGGTGGTCATGACGGGACTCGGGCTGTCCAGGCTCGGGAAAATCATCCGGTTTATTCCCTTCCCGGTCATTGGCGGACTGCTGGCCAGTGCGGGGTGGATACTGGTCGGGTTCAGCATCACCATCATGACTGATATCCGGTGGGACATTTTCAGCATGGGCAGCCTGCTGGCACCGGAGGCCTTCCCGAAGTGGCTGTCAGCGCTGGCCGTCGCGATGGTTCTGCTGTGGGGCCAGAACCGCTTCAGGTCTCCATTGGCATTTCCCCTGTTGCTCGTCTCGTGCATTGTTGTCTTTTATCTTGTCCTGTTCATTTCGGGTGCGTCCATTGACCAGGCCCAGTCAAACGGGTTCCTGCTCGACCTGCCTGGAGAGCCCGTCCCCTTTCTCCCTCCTTTGGCCGAAGTAGTTGAACAGACCCACTGGAAACTGGTTTTGGAACAGGTCCCGTTGATCTTCAGTGTATGCATCCTCAGCTGCATTGTGGCCCTGGTGAATGCCTCTTCAATCGAGATACTGGTAGACCGGGATCTGGACATGGACCGCGACCTTCGCACCCTGGGAATTTCCAATATCCTGGTCGGCATGGCCGGGGGGATGCCCTCCTACAACAAGATATTCTCGACGGACCTGGCCCACCGCCTGAGTCCGACCCCCAAGCTGGTGATACTCACGGCTGCCGGAGTCTGTGCGGCCCCGTTTCTGGTCGGCTCCGCCTGGATGAGCTATTTCCCCCTTCCCGTTCTTGCTGGGATCGTGCTTTGCTTTGGCATACTCCTGCTCAATGACTGGCTGATCAAGTTGTACGGACGGATCTCCCTGGAGGAATACCTGACCGCTCTGGCTGTCTTTCTGGTCACCATCATGACCAGCTATCCGATCGGAATATTGATGGGAACATTTTGTGGCATGGCACTGTTTATCGTCCGGTACAGTCATTTCACCTCCTCGTTCACCGTGTTGAGCGGGCAGGAGTGCCGCAGTACGGTCATGCGGACCAGTTCGGAAGAAATCTTCCTGGATGCAAACGAAAATGCCGTGGTGGTGGTTCCGGTCACCGGATTCCTGTTCTTCGGGACATCCGGCATGTTGTATGAAAGCATCCAAAAGTATATTCAGGACGAAAACCCGGAGCTTGAAATTCTGGTCATGGATTTCCAGGAGGTGCCGAGCGTAGACTCCACTTCCATCCTGGGTCTGAGCCGGATCAAAAGGCTGCTCGACCAGAAAGGGATCCGGCTGATTGTCAGTTCGGTCCATCCGCAATACCGCAATACCGTCATCAAAACCTTGTTTGGCGATGACCACCATGCCGAATCCAGGGTGACGGATTCAACGGACCAGGCGCTGGAACGGGCCGAAGACTGGCGCCTTGACTCTTTTGAAGAAAAGGAAACCCGGACGGACCTGTTGGATTCGGCATTGGAAAGTGCGGGATTTCGCAAACCGGAAATAGAAATCTTTTATTCGTACTGCAAGGAAAGAAAACTGTCGGCCGGGGACCGGGCCATCCAGTCAGGATCGCTGGATTCCAGTGTATTTTTTATCGAGTCCGGAATGATGGAAGTGGTTCAGCAAAGAGGAGAAAAGAAAATCCGGCTGAGAGTCTACACCCCCGGCAGTGTGGTGGGTGAAATGGCGGTTTACAACCACTTGCCAAGGTCTGCGGATGTGTTCTGCGTAGGGGAGACGGTTTACCACGCGCTTTCCGGGGAGAGCCTGGAGCGGATGGAATCCCGGGAACCGGCCATTGCATTCAAGGTTCATCGTTTCCTGGCCAGGAATCTGGCATCCAAGCTGCTGGACGATGTCCAGTTGGAGCATATCCGGAAATAACCCCGGGGGAAAACCGGCTGCAGATGGAGATGGGCCCGGATATCCCCAACCGGCCAAACGGGATGGCGGGGAACGGCCTGCGCAGAGCCCGGGCCGTTACCCCGACTTCCGCAACTCAACCCGGTTTTCAATTAATTCAGGGGGTTTTTCCAGGA
>WTGA01000064.1 GCA_011523765.1 Gammaproteobacteria bacterium | reverse complement strand
GCGCCGGTTGGGTTAGAATATCCTCAAAGTTAATCTCATTGACCACAATCAGGACATGTCCCGGTTCATCCGCTTTTTGGCTGCATTGCACCTCCTGTTCTTTGCCCAAACCGTTCAGCCTGCCCTCCCGATTCCCTCCAATGGAGGGGAATTGCCCAGCCTCGCCCCCATGCTGCAGGAAGTCCTGCCGGCAGTCGTCAACATTTCAACCCGCAGCAAGGTCAGGACGACCGTAAACCCCCTGATGCAGGACCCGTTTTTTCGCCGGTTTTTCAACCTCCCCCGGCAACAGCCGCGTCCCGGCAGCAGTTTGGGTTCAGGCGTCATTGTGGATGCCAAAAACGGATATGTCATTACCAACCATCACGTCATCGACCAGGCCGACAAAATAATCATAACCACCAAGGACGGACGTGAACTGGATGCCGAGCTGGTGGGCTCCGATACCGCCAGTGATGTGGCCGTGGTCAAGGTGGACAGCGATCATCTCTCTGAAATCTCGCTGGGGATATCCGAAGAATTGAGGGTGGGCGATTTTGTTGTGGCCATCGGCAACCCGTTCGGCCTGAACCATACCGTAACTTCCGGCATCGTCAGTGCCCTTGGCCGAAGCGGCCTGGGAATCGAGGGATATGAGGATTTCATTCAAACCGATGCCTCCATCAATCCCGGCAATTCCGGCGGTGCACTGGTCAACCTGCGGGGCGAACTGATCGGTATCAATACTGCCATCCTGTCCCGCGGGGGCGGCAGTGTCGGCATTGGCCTGTCCATTCCGGTTGATATGGTCAAGAGCCTGATGGGCCAGCTGCTGGAGCATGGTGAAGTCAAACGGGGCCTGCTGGGCGTACGCATGCAGGACCTCACCCCTCCCCTTGCCAATGCGATTGGCATTGCCGGCAAAAAGGGGGCCTTGATATCGGAGGTTATTCCCGATTCGGCTGCAGAAGAAGTCGGCCTCAGGGAGGGGGATGTCATTGTCCTGTTCAACCAGTCGCCGGTGGAAAACAGCGTCGATTTGCGCAATGCTGTGGGATTGGTCCGTCCCGGCATGGAAGCCGAGGTGGAGTATTACCGCGACGGGGCCCGGAAATCTGCCACGGTCAGGATCAAGGCGTTCAGGGAAGAAGCCTCCCCGGACGCCCATGTTATCAGCCGGCTCCATGGTGCAAAGTTCAAAAACGTTGCGCCGGGCGCAAAAATCAGCCAAGGGGTGGCGGTGGTTGAAATCACTCCGGGCAGCCCGGCAGAGTCCACCGGCCTGAGGGAGAACGACATCATTGTCAGCATCAACCAGCAAGCCGTCAGCAACCTGGATGACATGAAACGGATTACCGCCAGCGCGACGGGCAGGCTGGCAATGACATTGATCCGAAATGAGAGTACGTTACTATTAGTCATCCAATAGACCCCTTGTACCGGAAAATGAAAACAAGCCACTTCACGGACTACGCCATTGCGCCATCCATACTTTCCGCTGATTTCGCCTGTCTTGGCGAAGAAGTGCGCAATGTGCTGGCCGCGGGGGCGGATATGGTGCATTTTGACGTCATGGACAACCATTACGTGCCCAATCTGACCATCGGGCCGCTGGTATGCCAGGCACTGGTGGACCACGGGATAACGGCTCCGATTGATGTGCATCTCATGGTCAAGCCCGTTGACCGGATCATTCCGGATTTTGCCGACGCCGGAGCCAGTTACATCACCTTTCATCCAGAGGCATCCGAGCATGTGGACCGGACCCTGCAGCTTATACGGCAGTGTGGCTGCAAGGCCGGCCTGGTGTTCAACCCGGCCACCCCCCTCAATGGCCTGGAATATGTCATGGACAAGCTGGACATGATTCTCTTGATGTCCGTAAACCCGGGGTTCGGAGGGCAGCGCTTTATCCCCGGCACGCTGGACAAGCTCCGCCAGGTACGGTCCATGATTGACCACAGCGGCCGGGACATCCGGCTTGAAGTGGATGGCGGCGTCAAAGTCGACAACATCGCGGAAATAGCCGCCGCCGGCGCGGATACCTTTGTCGCCGGCAGTGCGATCTTTTCTGCTTCCAACGCGAACGACCGCAACCGGTATGACACCGTCATCGGCAAAATGCGGGAACAGCTGGCCGCCATATAACGCTGTACTTTCCCTCCAAAACCAGTACAATCACCCGCTGTATGGATCGTGGGTGATCCAATCGCCGTTTTGTACGGGAACGGACGAAAGGGAACACCCGTCATTCACCTGAATCCCATTGCTGACCTGTAACGAGCACAGGATGATTCCGCTCATCGCAAAAAATACGAAGACTTGGCTTGCGCAAACGATGCGTTGGCGCAGCTGGCCCATCTGGACTTGATCCCGGATTTGCCCGGTTTTCCGTTTTCTATTTTTTTATAGCGATGATTCACTATGCTCAGCAAACAAGAATTCAATCAATTTACTGCCGCAGGTTACACCCATATCCCCATTGCAAGGGAAATCCTGGCGGATCTTGAAACCCCCCTAAGCGTCTATCTCAAACTCGCCCACCAGCCGTACAGCTACCTGCTCGAATCCGTACAGGGCGGTGAAAAATGGGGGCGGTATTCGATCATCGGCCTGCCCTGTAACACACGCCTCGAAATTCGGGGCAAATCGTTAACAGTGGTTGAAAATGAAGTGGTCATCGACCGGCGGGATTGTGATGATCCACTGGACGAGGTCCGGCAATTTCACAACCGGTACCGGGTGCCGGAAATCCCGGCGCTTCCCCGCTTCAGCGGCGGCCTGGTGGGATACTTTGGCTACGATACCGTCAGCTATATCGAAAGCCGTCTGGGTGCGAACCCGGTAGCCGACCCGGTCAATGCGCCGGATGTGCTGTTGATGCTCTCCGAAGAACTGGTTGTATTTGACAATCTGGCCGGACGCCTGTACGTGCTTGTGCACGCCAAGTCCGGGGGGGAGGATGCCTGGGAAGCGGGAATGGCACGCCTGCAAGCGATGATTGACCGGCTGCACTTCCCTGTTTCCATCCCTCACACTGCAGGCAACAGCGGCCCGCTGGACGAATCGGGAATGACTTCCTCCTTTCCCCAGGCGGCATTTGAAAGTGCCGTGGAGAAATGCAGGCAGTATATCTATGACGGCGACGCCTTCCAGATTGTGCTGTCCCAAAGATTGTCCATCCCCTATTCGACCCGGCCGCTGGATTTGTACCGGGCGCTCAGGACCCTGAATCCTTCGCCCTACATGTATTATCTTCATCTTGGCGAATTTCACATTGCCGGGGCCTCTCCTGAAATCCTGGTTCGCGTGGAAGAAGGGGAGATTACGCTGCGTCCCATCGCCGGTACCCGGCCACGGGGCAAGAATGAGGAGCAGGATGCGGCCATGGTCGAGGATTTGTTGTCGGACCCCAAGGAACTCGCCGAACACCTGATGCTGATCGATCTCGGAAGAAACGATGTGGGCCGGGTCTCCAAAACCGGCACCGTCCGGGTCACTGACAAGATGACCATTGAGAAGTACTCCCACGTCATGCATATCGTTTCCGATATAACGGGGCAGATCCAGGACGGACTGGATGTGATTGATGTCCTCAAGGCGACCTTCCCTGCGGGCACTTTATCCGGTGCCCCCAAATTCCGGGCGATGGAAATCATCGAGGAACTGGAGCCGGACAAGAGAGGGATCTATTCCGGTGCCGTGGGGTATATCGGCTGGAACGGCAACCTGGACACTGCCATCGCAATCCGAACGGCGGTGATTAAAGACCAGACCGTCTTTGTCCAGGTTGGCGCAGGCATCGTCGCCGATTCAGTGCCCAGGAATGAATGGGAAGAGACCATGAGCAAGGGACGCGCCATTTTCAAAGCGGTCGATATGGCCAGTGCCGGGTTGCATAATCCACTGGACAAGGGGGGCGAGTGATGTTGGCAATGATAGATAACTATGATTCATTTACCTATAATCTGGTGCAGTATTTTGGCGAACTGGGCCAGGAGGTCAGGGTCTTTCGCAACGATGAAATTGATATTGGCGCCCTGGATGCCCTGGACCCTGCGTACCTGGTGATCTCGCCGGGTCCGTGCACACCCAATGAGGCGGGGATTTCCGTTGCGGCCATTGCCCATTTCAAGGGCAGGCTGCCCATTTTCGGGGTATGCCTGGGCCATCAAAGCATCGGTCAGGCCTTCGGCGGAAAGATTGTACACGCACAAGCAATCATGCATGGAAAAACCTCCATGATTACCCATACCGGGACAGGAATCTTTGAAGGGGTCAGCAACCCGTTCCGGGCCACACGCTACCACTCCCTGGTGATAGAAAAACAGTCCATTCCGGATTGCCTGGAGGTCACGGCCTGGACGGACGATGGTGAAATCATGGCCGTCAGTCACCGGGAACTCGAAATTGAGGGGGTACAGTTCCATCCTGAATCCCTGCTCACCGAACACGGGCATGCGTTGCTTGAGAATTTCCTTGGAGAATCCCCGAATGGTGCCGGCTCCGCTCGGCGGCCTTGAGCCTTTCGGGGAACCGATCAATGCCGGAGCACACACGTGATTGCGGTTGAGGGCCCGGGAGAAGCTCCGGAAGGACCCTTCGCAGGCGAATAGAGATGTCCGACATTCTTTCGAGTATACTGGCTTCCAAAAGGTCCGAGATTGACCTTCGTGCCCGGTTGCGCCCTCTCGCCGAACTTGAGCGGGCCTGCGAAAACCTGCCCGGTCCGCGGGGATTTGTACGGGCCATTCACGAACAGGTTTCCATCGGGAACCCGGCCATCATCAGTGAGATCAAGAAAGCCTCGCCAAGCAAGGGGGTCATTCGGGAAAATTTCAATCCCGCGGAAATCGCCAGGGACTATGCGGAATATGGGGCTACCTGCCTGTCTGTCCTCACGGACGAACCGTATTTTCAGGGTCATGACGATTATCTGGGGATCGCCAGGGCGGCCTGCAGCCTGCCCGCGGTCCGAAAGGATTTCATCATCGACCCCTACCAGGTCTATGAATCACGCGTCATCGGTGCCGATGCCATCCTGCTCATCGTCGCCGCGCTGGACGACCGCATGATGCAGGATCTCGCCGGTCTCGCCGAATCCCTGGATATGGATGTCTTGGTGGAAGTCCACAACCGGGAGGAGCTGGACAGGGCACTGGCGCTGCCGTGCCGATTGCTGGGAATCAACAACCGGAATCTCCGGACCTTCACCACCAGCCTGAATACAACCCTGGACCTGCTGGCAAGGATTCCTGCTGACCGGATCGTGGTCACCGAAAGCGGCATTCACCACCCGGAAGATGTTGCCTTGATGCGCTCCAACCATGTGAATGCATTCCTGGTGGGGGAAGCGTTTATGCGTGCGGAGTCTCCCGGGAAAAAACTGCAACAGCTGTTTTCTCCCGACTGAACCCATGAAAGTCATCGTCAAACACCAGGAGGGAGCTGGTTTTCTGGCCGAAACGGCCAGCGGTCATCCAATTCAAATGGATGCCGCCGAAGCGGCCGGAGGCCGGAATCTGGGGGCCCGCCCGATGGAAGTGGTGTTGGCGGGGCTTGGCGGTTGCAGCACCATCGACGTTATGATGATCCTGAAAAAGTCCAGGCAGGTGGTGCATGACTGCACGCTGGTGATCACCGCCAAGCGCGCAGATACCCTGCCTCCCGTATTCACTGAAATTCACCTTTCTTACCAGATCCGCGGGCGCAACCTTGAAGACGGGAAGGTGCAGCGGGCGGTTTCCCTGTCCGTGGAAAAATACTGCTCCGTCACGCGAATGCTGGAAAAAACCGCAACCATTTCATACGAATACAAGATTGGCTCTGAAGCAAACTAGTGGTTTTTATGCAAAACTGATATAACTTGTTCCATGGATAGAATACTCAACTGGTTCAAGAACCATCTTTCCGATCCACAGGTTGTCTTCCTCGCGCTGGCCGTCGTCGGTGTCCTGTTTGTGGTTTCCTATGCGGGAACGATGATGGCGCCCGTCATCGCTGCAGTCGTTGTGGCCTATCTGCTCGACGGTCTGATTACCCGGATGTTGCACCGGGGTGTCCCTCGAATGATGGCCATCTGGCTGGTGTTTCTTGGTTTTCTGTTTCTTCTGACCGGGATCACTTTCGGATTGTTCCCCATTCTGTATAACCAGCTGACCGGTGTGGTACAACAAATACCCAACATCCTGGCGAGCGGCCAGGCAACGTTGATGACCTTGCCTTCAAACTATCCCGACCTGATTTCCATCGAGCAGGTCGAGGCACTGATTGCCGGGTTGCGGGAAGGACTGACCGACTACGGGCAGGACCTTGTAACCAATATATTGACGGGTGCAGCCAGTGTGGTCACACTGCTGATCTATATGATCCTGCTGCCCATTCTCATCTTCTTCTTCCTCAAGGACAAGTATCTGATCACCGGCTGGATCAAGGATCTGTTGCCAAAAGAAAACCAGCTCACGCTCAGCATATGGGGGGAAGTGGATGTCCAGATCGCCAACTACATTCGTGGAAAGATCTGGGAAATCCTGATTGTCTGGGGTGTCACCTTCGCCGCATTCGCTTTTCTCGGCCTGGAGTTCGCGATGTTGCTGTCCTTCCTCGTGGGACTGTCCGTCCTGGTGCCCTACGTAGGCGCTGCCGTGGTGACCATCCCCGTTGTCCTGATCGCCTGGTTCCAGTGGGGATGGGGGAGCGATTTCATTACGCTCGTGGTCACCTATCTGGTCATTCAGGCATTGGATGGCAACCTGTTGGTTCCCCTGCTGTTTTCCGAAGTGGTCAATATCCATCCCGTTGCAATCATTGTGGCCGTGCTTTTTTTTGGGGGATTATGGGGAATATGGGGTATTTTCTTTGCCATCCCCCTGGCAACGCTGGTTCACGCAATCATTCTTTCCTGGCCAACTGACCCCAGGGCAGAAGGAGGTCCATAGATGGGGTGGAACCCTGTCCCGACGGGGTGCGCGCATCTTCAGGGGTTCCGTTCATGCCGGGAATCCGTATCGCGGATTCTCCAGTTGGCCCAGGCAATTTCCGGAGCGGAATCCGCAACCGGGTTGGCCGGTCCCACCAAATCGGAACCCGGGGCATGGAGCACCGGGGACAGGATACCGGAAAAGACCACCGGCCCGGGTGCCGCCACCCGTCCGGCCCGGAACCTCGCGCGGGGCCTGTCGATTGAAATCCGGTCCGGGTCCCGGTGAAAGATTCCGGAGACGGCACGCTTCCCTTCTCCGCAAAACAACGGCCCTGAAGAATTGAGCAGAAAACATCCCGGGGCAAGGCGACGCCGCAGCCGGTTTCGAAAAAACCCCCGAGCGGCCCCTGCCGGCAACTTCATATTCTTTCTCTCCACCCGGATTCTGGGGGGCCTGTTCTTTGTAACACTGGTTTTTCTGCTCTACCTTGACCTGGAGATCAGGCAAAGACTCGACCTCAATCTCCAGTCCCAGCCCGCTCATGTCTATTCCAGCCCGCTTCATGTCTTTCCCGGAAAGGTGCTCAGCCCGGACCGGCTTTCCAAAAACCTTCGGGAACGGGGCTATCAACAGGTGCAGAATATTGCCGAACCGCGGACCTTCGCAGCAGGAAACCATGCCATTGATGTCTTTACCACGCGTTTTCACCACGGTTCGGGGGAACAGCAGGCAAGCGCGGTCAGGGTGGAGTTCCAGGGAGACACCGTTGCCAGGATCACCGATCACCGGAGCGCATCCGACCTCCGTCAAATTCTTGTTGAACCGGTACTCATCGGCAGCCTGCAGCTGGGTGCCTACAAGGACCGGATTTCCCTCCAGCTCCATGAAATGCCGGAACTGATGATCCAAGCCCTGCTTGCCATGGAAGACCGGCAATTTGCCTCCCATTACGGATTCGACTTCCGGGCGATCATGCGTGCAATGTGGTCCAATTTGCGGGAAGGCAAAACCGTACAGGGCGGCAGCACCTTGACCCAGCAATTGGTCAAAAACCTTTTTCTGACACCACAAAGAACCATCACGCGCAAGGTGACCGAAGCGCTGATGGCCATTCTGATCGAGCTTCGCTTCAGCAAGGCGGAAATTCTTGAGCTTTATATCAACGAAATTTTCCTGGGGCAGTCGGGCAATCGCGCGGTGCATGGTTTCGGGCTGGCGAGTGAGTTCTATTTTGGCCGGCCCCTCAACCAGTTAAAACTCCATGAAACCGCCCTGCTGGTCGGCATCATCCCGGCACCCTCCTACTACAACCCGAGACGCCATCCAAAACGGGCGATGATGAGAAGGAACCTGGTGCTCGATACCCTCGCCCAACTGGGAGGCATTCCCGCTTCGACGGCTTCGAGCCTGTCCGGCCTGCCGCTCGGAATCTCGGCATACCGGTCCCGGGACACCAGTGCGTATCCCGCCTATCTGGACTACCTGCATCGACAGCTCCGCCGGTTTTATCCCGAGGAAATCCTGCGCACCCGCGGCCTGAAACTCTTCACCTCCCTTGACGTGGAAATCCAGCAACATACACAAAAAGCGCTGACTGCCACCCTGTTGCAGCTGGAAAAGCAGAAAAAGATGGGCCGGGGAACACTCCAGGGTGCTGCGATCGTGGTCGACCCGAGACAGGGAAACATTCTGGCGATCGTTGGTGATCGAATCCCGGGGTTTTCCGGATACAACCGGGCCATTGATGCGGAACGACCCATCGGTTCGCTGGTCAAGCCCGCTGTTTACCTCACTGCGCTGGAACAACACCGAACGTATTCCCTGGCCAGCATTCTTGAGGACAGCCCTCTGACGCTGCGCTCCGACAAAGGGGAACCCTGGTCACCACGCAACCATGACAAGGAATTCCTGGGCCCCCTGCCGATGTACCGGGGGTTGATTCACTCCCGCAATCTTCCCACTGTGCGGCTGGGCATGGAAATCGGTGTTGACCGTGTCGTGGATACCATGCACCGCCTGGGCATTGACCGGGAAATTGACAGCTATCCTTCCACCCTGCTTGGCGCCAGCCAGCATACCCCGCTTGAAATCGCCCAGATGTACCAGACCATTGCAAACAACGGGATACGAATCCCCCTGCGACCGCTCCTCTCCATTCAAAATCAACGAAGCGAAACGGTCGCAAAATTTGCACAATCCGAACATCGCGTTTTCGATCCAGGCAGCATTTTTTTGATCGACCACGCATTAAAGCTGGTCGTGCAGCAAGGCACGGCTGCCGGACTTGGCAGCCGTTTCGGTCACGAACTGGCGATCGCCGGGAAAACGGGTACGACGGACAATTTTCGGGACAGCTGGTTTGCCGGGTACAGCCACAACCTCCTGGGTGTCGTCTGGGTAGGGCGTGACGACAATCAGCCAATACACCTGTCCGGTTCCAGTGGTGCCATGCGCGTTTGGGAGAAAATCATGGCGAACCTGGATATCCAGTCCGCCGAACCCCGGAAACCGGACGATGTCGTGTTTGTGGACATCGATCCGAACAATGGAATGGTCGCCAATTTCAAGTGCCCCGAACAACTGCCTCTGCCCTTCGTCCGCGGGTCCGAACCGGAATCATTTTCACCATGCTCCGGGCTGACAACCCAATCAGGTTCCTGGTTTGACCGGAAATGAAGAAGCCGCACCGGGGGGTGCGATCCGGAAAACCGGGACCGGACAAGCGTGGACGATGTCAGCCCGCACCAGGCCGGGCCTGCTGAGGCCGCCGCTCATGGCACGTGGCCGCAACCAGGGCGCCAATAAACAGAACCAGCCAGCACAAATAGATCCAGAGAAAAAAAATGGGGATGGCCGCGAGTGCCCCATAGATACGCTGGTATGAATCAAAATTAAAAATATAGAACCCGAATCCAAACTTTGAGATTTCAAACAGGATCGTTGCTGCCAGCGCACCCTTGAAGGAGTCACCCAGCCGTACCTCCACATTGGGGATCGCCTGATAACACAGTGCAAACGCGATCAATTCACACAGGACGGGAAGGTATTTCCACGCGACCTGCGTAACCCCCGCAATCAGGGTTTGTTCGGACAATACAGAAAATGACAGCAGGGCGGAGGTCATGGACAGGCTGATCACGATCAACAAGGGTCCAAGCGTCAGCACCGCCCAGTAGATCACCAGCCTTTGCAGCCATTGCCTTCCTTTCGGCACTTTCCAGATTTTATTGAACGCATCTTCAATCGTGGACAACAGCATCAGGCTGCTGACAAACAGGAATCCCAGGCCCACGGCCGTCAGGTTGCCCGCTTTATCAGAAAATTCACGCAAATACCCTTGTACGGTTTCGCCTGCCGCCGGAATAAAATTGTCAAACAGGAAACGGTCTATACCCGTCACCAGTTTGTCCGATACCGGAAACAGCGAAAGTGCCAAGATAATGACCGTAACCAGGGGAACCAGCGCCAACAGGGAGGTAAAAGAAAGAGCCGCCGCCACACCAAAACATCGTTCATGATTGAACCGCCTGCCGAAATCCACCATGAACGCCTTGAAATTTTCGGATTTCTCTTGCCACTTCTCCATAAATCTTCTTGCCTATTTCCTTGAAAGGGAATTATATTCAACCTCTCAGGGGAGTATAGCATTTCAAGA
Organism: Gammaproteobacteria bacterium; assembly: GCA_011523765.1. Lineage (GTDB taxonomy): Bacteria > Pseudomonadota > Gammaproteobacteria > Arenicellales > Poriferihabitantaceae > WTGA01. Next base: position 3,418 of record WTGA01000064.1, on the reverse strand, counting down.
TTCAGGCAAATCGATGACGACGATCTACCACAATCCACGTTGTTCGAAATCCAGGGCAGCGATGGAACTGCTGCACACCCGGGGAGTGGAACCCGAGATAGTCTATTACCTGGAGAACCCTCCTGATGCGGGCACTCTGAAAGAACTGACCCGGCAACTGGGCTGCTCCATTCGCCAGATCATTCGTTCGGGCGAGAGCGTCTACGGGGAACTCGGTCTTGCCAGCAGGAACCTGTCCGAAGATGATCTGATCCGGATTGTGATTGAAAACCCCCGGCTTCTCGAGCGACCCATCGTGGTGCACCATGGCAAGGCGGCTGTCGGAAGGCCTCCGGAGAATATTCTTTCCATTTTACAGGAACCATCCTGAAGGAGAATCGATGAAAACGGTGAATTTTGTCCATATGTCTGAAGGGACAGCCAGGGAATATGAATTTCTTGCCGGCCTTGAAAAGGAATATGCCAAGTCTCTTCCGGACCGCTTGATGAAAACACTGGAAGGGCTTCGAAGCACGCTTCCCGGTTATAAAGTGAGCCGGCTCGAGCATTCGCTGCAGTCGGCTACCCACGCATACAATGCCGGAGAACCGGAAGAGATGGTGGTCGCTGCCCTGCTGCATGATATCGGCGATGAACTGGCCCCCGTGTCGCACAGCGAAATGGCCGCCTCCATTCTAAGGCCTTATGTATCGGATCATATTTATCAGATCATCAAGCACCACGGCCTGTTCCAGACGTATTACTACCATCACCATTTTGGCAAAGACCGGCATGTCCGGGACCGGTTCAAGGATGCCCCGTGGTACCAGGACTGCGTGAATTTTTGCGAAAATTATGATCAGAATTGCTTCGACCCGGATTTCGAATCAAAACCTCTCGAGTTTTTTCGTCCAATGGTAGAGCGTGTCTTCTCTACACCCAAAATGCATTTTGTATAGAGCAGAAGCGGGTGGTCAACCCTGAGTCGGGGCAGGGATACCGTTGTTTTGACCTGGGTGCGGCCTTTCCCGGCCCTGTTTCAGCGTCCCCATCCTGACAGGGATGGTGGCGGCTGTGTGAACACAGAATTCCCTGAACCGGCTGGATTGGGCTGAAGATTACCCGCACTCAAAGGGCTGAACCACTGCGGAACGAATCCGATGCCCGCCTCTCTTGACTGGGCATGGGCCCATCGAAACACTCACACTCATCGCTGGCCAAGATGAATCGTGCCACGAAGTCCAGGGCGGTGGATTCCATTCACCGGACCGGTCTTGACTCCGTGGTTTATCCGAAAAACCAAACATCCGGCTTTGTATCATTGCAACCCCGTGCGGGGACCGGATTCAAAATCTCCAATGCAGCGGCTTCGGACCCGTGAGGCCAGAGCCCGGCTATTTTGGCCTGGAACGCCCGGACCGCCCGCCATGCCGGCCCGCCAGCCGGGAGCCGATCATGCCCAGGATGAACAGGATCAATGCATTGACTACGATACTCGGTCCCGGCGGTGTATCGAATTCCAAAGAACCCATCAGCCCACCGACCACCGAAAGCGCCCCGATGATGGACGCACCCGCTGCCATCCGCTCCGGGGTCGCGGAAAACTGCCGGGCCGCCGCCGCCGGAATGATCAGCAGGGCAACAGTCAGGATGATGCCGACAATCTTCATGGCAAACGCCACAATCACCGCCAGCAACACCACCAGCAGATACCGCGTGCGCACCGGTCCCATGTTTTCCGCCGAGGCAATCTGTTCACTGACCGTGAGACTGATCAGGGCATCCCACTTCCACCACAAAACCGCCAGGACCAGGGAACCCCCCGCATAGAGGACGATGATCTCGCTCCAGGTGACCGCCAGGATGTTCCCGAACAGAAAATGCAGAATGTCCACCCGGACCCAGTACATCAGGGAAACCAGGACCAGCCCGACCGCCAGCGTCGAGTGGGACAGGATGCCCAGCGTCGTATCGCCGGACAGCCCCGACCGATCACTCACCCGGCCCAGAACCAGGGCTATCCCCAGACAGACCCCGAATACGCCCAGCAGGATATTGAGTTCGAAGGCCAGGGCCAGCGCCACCCCCAGCAGCGCCGAGTGGGCCATCGTATCGCCGAAATAGGCCAGCCGCTGCCAGACCACGAAACAGCCCAACGGCCCGGCAACCAGGGAAAACCCGATGCCGGCGACCAGTGCCCGGCTGAGAAAGTCGTCCATCACCTCCCCGGCGCCATCAGGAAGAAACCTCCCCGTCCAGTCGGTGACGGTGGTCGTGGTGGTGGGGGTAGAGGGCATGGGATTTTGCAATGTCCGGACCGAACAACCGCACGAATTCCTCGTTGCTGGCAATCTGGGCCGGCCTCCCGGCGCAGCAGACATGCCGGTTCAGGCACACCACCGTGTCGGCCCGGGCCATCACCATGTGCAGGTTGTGGCAGACCAGCAGTACCCCGCAATCCAGGCGATCACGAATGTCGGCAATCTGGTCATACAGCCGGGACTCCCCCGGGATATCCAGTCCCTGCGAAGGTTCGTCGAGAATCAGGAGATCAGGGTCCTTGAGCAGGGCGCGGGCAAACAGTACCCGCTGGAACTCCCCCCCGGACAACTGCTGGACCGGGGATTCCGACAGGTCGAGCACCCCCAGTTCCGAAAGCCTTTCGTCGATCTTCCCGTCATCCTGCGGACCGGTCAGCTTCATCAGCCTGCGGACGGTCATCGGCAGGGTCGCATTGATATGAACCTGCTGGGGCACATACCCGATGTTCAGGCCCTCGGCCCTTTCCACGGTGCCGGCATCCGCAGGCAGAAAACCAATCAACACCTGGACGGCTGTGGTCTTGCCCCCTCCATTGGGACCGATCATCGAGACAATCTCTCCCGCCCGAATGGTCAGGTCCACCTCGTGGAGCAGCCAGCGGTGGTCCCTTTGAACCCCCACCGACCGCAGGCCGACCAAGACCCGGCTCATCCCGACCCGGACCGGGGCAGGCCGCACGGGGGGAACGACGGTCCGGACTCCCGGCGACCACCTGAACCCGGGGCAACCGGGGAGCTCAGCCGGATTCCGTTGGAACCGGATTCAGACATTCCTGCAAGGAACTGACCATGTTGCGCATGATTTCAAAATAGGCTTCCGGGCCCTCGTCGATACCCGCCCCAAGCGGGTCAAGCACGCCGAACCGTAGCTCAGTCCCTTCGGCGATTGTTTGCAGAATCTTTGCGTCGAATTGTGGTTCACTGAACACGCAAACTGCTCCGGTATCGATGATTGTTTGACGTAACTCACTGATTCTCTTCACCCCTGGAGTACGTTCCACATTAGCGGTAACCGCTCCAACATTATTCAGATCCAACTTTTTTTCCAGATACTGGTAAGCGTCGTGAAAAACGACATAAGGAGAGCCAGCAAACGGTTCTGCCTGTTTCTGCAATTC
>WTGA01000176.1 GCA_011523765.1 Gammaproteobacteria bacterium | reverse complement strand
GGCCGGCACACCGGGGCTCAAGAAGACATTGAGCCGGGCCGGGGCCAGTTTCTGGAGTCGCAATGAGTTGTTCCCCATTAGCCGACTGTCGGCCGCGGAGTCCAGAGAGGCGCTGGCCAAGCCTTTGCAGGATTACCACATCACCTTTGCCCCGGGGGTCGTGGAGAATGTGATTGAGCGGGCGCAACGGTATCCCTTTTTCCTTCAGGCGTGGGGGGAGGCGCTGTGCACACAGCTTCAGCCGGGGGATGTCATTGATGCCGGACATGTCCAGGCGGTGGGACCGGCCGTGAACCTGAAAAGGAACCGGATGTACGCGGACCGCTACAATGAGTTGCGGTTTGCGGGATATCTGGATCTTGCCCGGCACCTGGTTCCCCGGTTTCGCGAAAACGGCCCGGTGATTAGCGAAAACATTTTATGGGATGATGTGAAGGCGTATTGCAGGAAGGCCGGGAAGGACGAGGGGGAAACCATACAGGGCCTGGAAGCTCTGGGATATATCTGGCAGGTCGACGGAGACACGCCTGCCTACGAAGCCGGGATTCCGAGCCTGATGGACTATGTTGGCAAGGAGCAGGAGATGCGCCGAACGCTGGATATCGGGATGTAAGATTGGTCGCCGGGGGGGGATCACGCAACCAGGACAAAGGTGGGCTGTCGGCACAGTCCCGCATTCCGTCTCTTTCTGATGTCGGCACGGAAATTACTCCAAAAAACAAAATCATGCGGGGTGTATCTTGCTGGCACACCGCAGCCCGCTGGAACCCTGAGTACACGGCCACGGAAGCCGGGAGCAGACATATCCACAGAAACCGGGGATAACTAAACTTATTCAGACACCCAGGCCTATCCAAAAGTCAGTCCATGATTTTGCCGTGGAGGTTGGAGTTGGCACGGCCATGGGAGATGCCTCTGACCGGGTTGGTCCGGGAGGGATATGCGGTTGTTCGGAGGAGGATCAGGGTAATGGGTCTGCCTCGAACGCAGGCATCCGGCCGGACCCCAGTGGTTCCGGGGAGGGGACGGTGTCGCAGGGAAAAACCGGGTCGGGGTTATCCACAACAAATGGGGGATAAAACCGGGATAAGTCGTTGCCTGCCCGCCTCGTCATCCTTCAGCCAGCTGGCTGCCAAACCCTGATATCGGGGAATTTCCCGCATTTGATGGCTTCGGGTGCCTGCAGAACTCCTCGAAGGCCAGTCGGTCCTCGGGGTGGCAACCTTCCTCTGGAATACACAAGCTGTAGTAGGTCAATCATGTTGTCAGGTCAGGTCGCATAGAGTGTATAACGATCTATATTAGCCTAATGGGATGGTCCGCCCCTGTGGCGGACCATCCCATTAGATTAGCACCTATGCGGAATAGTTTTTTCGTTAGATTCGATAATGGTTTTCTGCAACAAATAATCGGTCAGTTGTCCTGATCCCTGTTTGCCAAGTACAGAAGGCATAACATGCTGATGGTGATGATCAGGCCAGAGACAATGACAGGCTGTGTGAAAAATTCAATCATGTTTATGGTCAGCAGATCAATATATACTCATCACACAAAAAATATTGCAGCGAGAAGTTTATTTGTCAATGCAGTGGAGGCCGTTTCAATATAAGGGTAATGAATACTCTTTAGATCACCTGAAACCCTTTAATTGGTATTTCAAAGCACCTGCAGGAGGGAAACGCCCGGAACAAACATTCAGGTTCCATGTAATATTTTCTATGTATTGTTTCACTCGTAAGCTGTTGTCTGGTGAATCCTTCGATAGTGATTTGTGGTATTCAGGTCCGAAGGAAGAGAGATTGTTCTGTTTTGGCCGATACGAGTTGACGAGCCAGTTACCGGATATCGTGAGAAGTCTGGGAGAACGAAACTGTTGGCACACAGAGCACAATAATTTTTTCACTATTGAGGTCACTGCACAAAGTGGTTAAAAGGTAGACTATGAAGTTTATTTTGATGTGACGCGATTAACCGATAAAGGGTGGCTGAATCTGGTTGTGCAGAGTGCCTACGTAAGAACCGCCAATTACCAATCCCAACGTCCGAAAAAAAGAAAAATCCGTTTGGATGTGATTGCATATAAGCGTCAGCGGAAGGAGGAAATCCGGGTCGGGCAGTAGACAAAAAAAGCCCGCTCGGAGGCGGGCTTTCCGGCACTCTTAGCTTTCGCATATATCCAGACCTGCTGGAAACCTGTTGTCAGGCGGCACAACCACACTGCCGAAGCAGCACCGTTTATATGATTGCCTGATTATTATGGAGTCTTATCTATCAAAAGTAAACAGTATTTTCTGACCAAAACCACAAATTATGATCCCCCCCGTGCCACTTTGACGTTGAAACACTGTTAAATCAAACAGATCGATCGGACCGGGTCGAAAATAAAAATGCTCTGTACTGGGAACATGGCCGGCAGATCAGGGTTTTACCTTGAGCAGTCGAAAGGCCTCCTGCTGGACCGG
>WTGA01000046.1 GCA_011523765.1 Gammaproteobacteria bacterium | reverse complement strand
CCAATCCGGACACATCATGTGCTAATTATGCGGACAACTTGATTTGCTCGCGACATATGGGGAAAAAATTCTGTGCCGGGCAAATAGGCTGCACGGGGGAACCGGTTGTCATCGACCTTTCATCGAGTCCATCGCAGTCCGCAAAAAAAGAGAATGATTTCAGGTTGCCGCTGCAACCGGGGACGGGTTTGTCGGGCCCGATTTGCCCCGGTGAAAAACGATGCTCGTGCATCCGGTGAGGACCTCCCAACCCCCGTACCCTGACATCCCGGCATGGCCCGGATCTTGTCCGGCCATCCCGGAAGGGGCGGCCTTCATCCTGGCCTGCAACCGGGTTTGCAGCGGCCTGCCGGAACACGAACCATGACCCCCGGCAAGGTCGGGCTCACCGGCGGCATCGGAAGCGGCAAATCCACCGTTGCGGAACTGTTCGGTCAATTGGGCATCCGGTCCCTGGATGCGGACCGGATTGCACGGCAGCTGAGCCAGCCCGGCTCCAGTGAGTATCACCAGATCGTGCAGGCATTCGGTCCCGCCGTTCTCGACAGCAACCAGCTGCTGGACCGTCAAAAGCTGGGAGAACGAATATTTGGCGATGCAAAAAGTCGTCATGTCCTGGAGAAAATCCTGCATCCTCCAATCTGGAAACAAATGATGGAAGAGTTCAGCCAGGTCCGGGGACCCTACTGCATTTTCGAGGTCCCGTTACTCATCGAAAGCGGCCAGTACAGGAAAATGAACCGCGTCCTGGTGGTTCAATGCGACCCCGGAATCCGGATGAAAAGGCTGCTGGACAGCCGGGATATGAAACCGGCTTCCATTGAAAAAGTGATGGAAGCACAAATGGACGATAGCTCACGGTCCCGCTACGCGGATGATATGATTGTCAATGACTCCGGTCATGCTGATCTGGAAACCCGGGTGTCGGCCCTGCACAGTCGGTACCTCGAATATTTCAATTGGCCTTCAGGGCATCGGGAATAAATTCGTGGTTCGCTAAAACTTGAATTATTCCATACAGAGGTCAGAATAGACGAGGCTGCGGTAGACCCGGGCTGTCATATTGACCATAAACTATTGTGGGGCAAGGGATCCGGACGGATTCAGGAGGTCGGAGAAGGGACCAGATTTCTGAAAATTCAGTGGGAAACGGGAAAACCGCGTTCAACGCAAAACTCTCCACAGAACCTGCGGTTGTTCCGTTCAATTCACGGTCCAAGGATCGAAAATATCGACTCCGATATCTTCAAAGTCGCGAACATTGCGCGTTACCACCGTCATGCCCCGCGAACGGGCGATCGCAGCGACCTGACAGTCGACAGGCGCGACAGGACGGCCGGTGGAGCGACGCACCGCCGCAATGTCCGCATATTCGCGCGCTGCCGCTCGATCGAACGGCAGCACTCGGTCCCCGAAAGCTTCCCGCAGCATCTCTTCGATATTCGTCAACAACGTCTGTCGGCGGCGACCCACCGGCAGGATTGCGGCAGCATAACGCAACTGCGCTTCGGCAACTGCCGAGAAGTACAAGTCTTCGAGAGGAGAGCTGGCCACCCAGCTTACGACGGCGGGATTGCGTACCCTGCGGATCAGCTCGGACACCACATTGCTGTCCAACAGAAAGAACATGACCGGACACTCAATCGAAAGACGGCGGCTCCCGCCCCGGTCCGCGCGAGGGTAACTCCAGGTCCACGCCGTTATCCGGCCCGAAATAGGCTTGGGCGATTTCTGCCAAATTACGGGAACTCGGCTTGGGCCCCACCGCCTGACGCAAGATCATCCGTGCTTCCTCTTCCATGGAGCGATGATGCTCGGCGGCGCGCACCCGCAGGAGCGCCTTTACTTGGTCATCCAGATTACGAATGGTGATGCTTGCCATGGTCGTCCCTCCTAAAGTGTACAGGAATTCAGTGTTTGGCGATTGCAATGCAATCATATTGCTTCAAGCGCACGCAAAAGTCAATGCAATGGTCACGGGTGTCATATCTTTGTAGACAGGAATTGACCAGTACAGGTGGTACGCCGACCGGCACGAACTGGAGTCGATAATTGCGATTTGGGTCTGTCACAAAATAAAATCATAACGATATATACTCATCGGATATTCTGAAAATCTGTAGGACAGAGTAGACCATAAGATTATGAACTATGGCGAGAGTGTTGGGATGCTCGATAATAAGAACAGTGAAGAGACTTGGGACGCAGATCTAATGATCCTGAACGCACAGTCGTTGCAAGGTGTCGCAAACCTATTGGAACGGAACAGAAATTCTCCTCAGTCAGACCCTGTTTTGATGTGGGGGATAGGACTAGCCGTTCCGGTCCTCTTGGGGCTGGCAACAGAGATTGCGTTGAAAGCATGGCAGTCCCGGGAACGGAAGGGGAAGCCTGATCGCAGTCATGATTTGCTGAAGTTGTTTGACAACCTGGAAAAACCCACACGGATGCAGCTGGGAGCAGCATTAC
>WTGA01000010.1 GCA_011523765.1 Gammaproteobacteria bacterium | reverse complement strand
ACCCCCACTCCCTGGCTGAATCCGGCGATCACCCCGCAGACCGGCCAGTACTGCCGCAGTCCCAGGACGGGACCGACCAGGGGATTTCCATCCGGTGCGAACGTAAATGGGCCATTGATGACGGTCTTGATTCCGGCTTTTTCGAGAACAGGATACCGCTTGAATGCGAACTCCATGGCCTCGCTGATCCGGTCAAGATTGTCCGGGAGCAGTTCATGGCCAAAATCCCAGGGCGTGCCGTCCACCGCCCAGGGGTCACAGGACTGCTCATAAAAGCCGATCACCAGGCCCTGCCTCTCCTGCCGCAGATAACTCTCCCCTTCCGGGTCCATGACATGGGGGAGCTCGGTAGGATGATGCATGACCTCGTCAATTTTATCGGTGGCCAGATACTGGTGCTCCATGGGATGCAGTGGCAGGGATACCCCGGCCATTGCACCGACTTCCCGTGCCCACAGTCCGGCCGCATTGACGACATGTTCCGCAACCACGGTACCGCGCTCCGTCACCAGTTCCCAGCTGCCATCCGGTCGCGGATTGGTTTCGATGACCGGGTTTCGAAGTACGATTTCCGCCCCCTGCTGTTGCGCTGCCCGGGCATAGGCATGGGTCGTGCCTGAAGGGTCAAGATGTCCGTCCAGCGGATCGTACAGGGCACCGAGCACACCGTCGGTATTGGTAATGGGAGAAAGCCGACGGATTTCTTCGGGAGTGACCAGATGCGTATCCAGGCCCATGTACCGGTGTTTCGCCCGGGCGGCCTTCAGAAAATCCATTCGGTCCGGGGTGCCGGCCAGGGTCAGGCCGCCAACATGGTGCAGGCCGCAACTCTGCCCGGAAATTTCTTCCAGTTCCCGGTACAGGCCGATCGTATACCCCTGGAGTGCCGCCATGTTGGTATCCGCATTCAGTGTATGGAAGCCGCCGGCTGCATGCCACGTGGACCCGGATGTCAGTTCGGACCGCTCGATGAGCATGACATCTTTCCAGCCGAATCTTGCCAGGTGGTAGAGTACACTGCATCCCACCACGCCGCCGCCGATGATGGCTGCCTGGGTGTATGTTTTCATGGTAAGTCGATAGGTTGTGGTTGGTGTGATTCCGGGAGAAGCCGCAAACCGGCCACGGCGCCCGGATGCATGGACCGGGCAAGCCGTTCCCGTTTCCTTCCCTCCACCCCTGAACGGGGCTTCCCACCGACCGGGCACCGGTGCATGCGGCAAAGAAGGATGAATGGCAGGAAAGCAATCCCTGCCCGAAACCGTCGGACCACCGGGTCCCCGTATCGTGCCTTGGATTTCAGTGTGGCCATCTCTGGCTACCAGACCGGTTTGATTTCGGCCTTCCTCCTGACCACGTATTCATCCAGCTGTTCCCGGATCGCCGGATCCAGTTCCGGTTCCTGGTAGGTGTCCAGGATCTGCTTGAACAACTGATTGGCCCGTTGTGCGGTTTCGATGGCACCATTTTCCGTCCAGTTTTCGAAATTGCTCCAGTCGGTGACAATGGGTGCATAGAACGCATCCTTGTAACGTTCAAGGGTATGGGCGGAACCGAAAAAATGGCCTCCTGCACCGGTCTCCCGGATCGTCTCCAGCGCCAGTTCGCTTTCAGTGACTTTCAGCGGCTGCAGGAATTCATGCATCATCTGCACCATTTCCATGTCGACGACCAGCTTCTCAAAGGAAGCGCACAGTCCCCCTTCGAGCCAGCCACCGCTGTGCTTGATCATGTTGCCGTGGGCCATCACGGCCGCCCACAAAGACATGCCCGATTCCCATGCGGCCTGGGCATCCACGCAATTGGCGGCATTCACATTGGAGGTGCGGTACGGAAGGTGGTATCGACGGGCCAGCTGTCCGCCGGCAAGAACCGCTTTGGCATATTCAGGCGTGCCAAAGGCGGGGGCTCCCGATTTCATGTCGACATTGGAGGTAAATCCCCCGTACATGGCCGGTGCCCCCGGATTCACCATTTGCGTGATCGCCAGCACCCCCAGTGCCTCGGCATTCTGCTGGGCCAGCGCACCGGCAATGGTCACCGGGCTCATGGCACCGGAGAGGGTGAACGGTGTGACCACCACAGGCTGTCCGAACGCCGCCATCGTCATCAGACCGTCGAGCATGGGAACATCCACTTTCAAGGGGGAATTCGTATTCACCACGGTCATGATGCTGGGCTCGGACTTCAGCCGTTCCTGGTCTATTCCGCGTGCCATGCATATCATTTCGATGGCATCCTCGATTTTTCCATTGCCCAGACTGTAGGCATGCCATGGTTTTTCACTCAGCGTAATGAATGCCTGATACGCATCAAGATGACGAATGTGGGGAGGCAGGTCCGCGGGCTCAACCGGATAGCCGGAAAATGCGCCGATCACATTGAATACCTGCCCAAGCTTCACAAACCGGCAGTAGTCCGCGAAGTTCCCGGCTCGCCGGCCGCGGTCCAGGTCCGAACAGTTTGGCGCACTGGCAACCAGCGTGAAATTGAGATGGCGGCCTCCATAGGTGGCATTGAATCTGGGATTCCGGGCATGCAGGGTGAACTCGGACGGAATGGAAGAGATCAACCCCATGACCAGTTCCCTGTCCATCCGGATGTACCCGGTTTCACCGTCCATCGTCGCACCGTGCCGGATCATCAGTTCCCTGGCCGGCCCATTGAGGATTTCCAGCCCGACCTGCTCAAGGATGCGCATGGAGCCATCGTGGATCAACTCGATGGCTTCCTCGCTGAGCACCTCAATGGGCGAATAGCCATTTTCAAGCTGGACAACCGGCAACTGTTCCAGTTTGAATACCGGATTCTCCCGCACCCCGCGCTTTCTTCTGACCATGGCTGAATCGCAACTATCTGACAACCACAAAATATATCCCTGGCAGATTGAAATGCAAGTGTTATTTCTGGTATAAATTTCACGGAAAAACATCCCTTATTTGAGGCATTGAACCCTACGTGAGCAATCAGGAAGTCCATCGGATACCGGAATGGCCAACCTGGTTGTTAATCGTTTTCGTGTATTCCGCCTGGATGTTACTGGTCAGCAATTTCCAGCTGTTGCACTGGGCGGTTGGCGTGCCGCTGGTCACTCTCCTGCTGACCTTGCACAGCTCGCTTTGCCATGAGCTGATCCACGGACATCCCACGGGGAATCAAACCATCAACAACCTGCTGGGGTATCCGCCGCTTGCCCTGATCTTTCCCTATACGATATTCCGGGAGACCCATCTCAAGCACCACCGCAACGAGGACATTACCTATCCGGGCATCGACCCCGAAAGTTTTTTCTGCACGGAAGAGGCGTGGACACAAATGGGCAAAACCAGAAGGTGGATGGCATGGGTGAACATGACGCTGGCGGGGAGAATGCTGATGGGACCGGGGACCTGCATCTGTTTACTCGCCAAATGTGCAGTCACGGACCTGCGGACCGCACCTGTGAGCAGGAAAGGGATGTGGGTTGTTCACTATTCACTGGTCGCGGGCATCCTGGTCCTGGTCCAGACCGAATTCAGTATTCCGGCCTGGCAGTATCTGTTGATGGCCTATCTTTCCCTTTCCCTCATCCAGCTGCGCTCATTTTTCGAACATCAGCCCGTGACGGATGTGGCCAATCGCTCCGTGATCCAGGAAGCTTCGCTGCCGATGTCATGGCTGTATCTCAACAACAATTACCACTACGTTCACCACCAGAAACCGGGCCTGGCATGGTACAGGCTGAAAAAGGAGTACCAGTCGAACCAGGCAAAATATATCGCAGAGAACGGAGATTTCCGGTATCCGGGCTATTCGGGCTGGCTCCGGTTCGCTTTCAACCCGGTTCACTCCCCGGTACATCCGTTCTACGGAAAGTAACGGCCATGTCCGGCAAGAACGGCCCTCTTGTCTGTTGCGGGATGTACGCGTTCACCCGATGCCTGCAGGAGGCATGGTCGGCATTGCTGTCCAACCTGCCCGGGCATCTCCCGGCACCGTACAATGAACCCTTCATGATTTCCTTCCTTGACCGGCCCGAAGAATACCACCGCCGCAATTTTCTCTTTGGGCAGACCTGTGGCTACCCGTATATCACTCGGTTGCATGCCACCCACGAGGTCCTTTGCACACCGGAATTCAACATCAAGGGCTCAGTTGGCGGACACTATTCCAGCTGGTTCATCACCCGGGCAAATTCGGACAGGACGAAACTGGAAGAATTCCGGGACTCCGTCGCGGTGATCAACACCACCGACTCAAACAGCGGCATGAACGTATTGCGTCACGCGGTGTCCCGGTTCGCGGGTACCGGCACATTTTTCCGTCATGTCAGGGTCAGCGGCTCACACCTGTCAAGTCTGAAGCTGGTCGGGAAAGGGGCCGCGGACCTGGCCGCTATTGACGCAAACACCTACTATTTTGCCAAAACCCAAGGTAAGATCGACGAAAACGCGTTCAAGATCATCGGACAATCACCATACACGATGGGGCTGCCATTCATAATCGGAAAAACCCCGGGGGCCGGCAAGGGCCCACTGGTCCAGGCGTTCAACCGGGCCCTGAAGACGCTTGGACCGCAGACCCGGGAAACCCTGTGCATCCAACGGTTCACCGAGGTCAGCCACGAAGATTACCTGCCTATTCATGAACTGAAACAGGAAGCCGAAAATCTTGGCTATCCCCTGCTCCGCTGAATCCATCTCCGATCCATGGTTTCCCTTTACGCCACCGGTACCGCAAAGCACACCACCCGGACCCTCCGCCCGCACGACCTTTTCCGGCTTGCTGAACGGGAAATGGGCGTTTGTTTCAGCTTCCCGGATTGACCTTGAAAACCATGGACCAAGCCCTCAAGGCACTGGACACCCTCAAACAGGGCAACCGGCGATTTGTCGCCGAAATCCGGAATCAGCCCGTGCCGGAGTCCAGCGCCAGACGTTACACCCTGGCACTTCAACACAATCCGCTTGCCATCATCATTGGCTGTTCCGATGCCCGGGTCCCGGCAGAGATTGTTTTCGACCAGGGACCGGGGGACCTGTTCGTAATACGAGTGGCCGGCAATGTGATCGCACCTTCCCAGATCGGCAGCGTGGAATTTGCCGTGGAACAGTTTGGCACCCCCCTGGTACTGGTGCTGGGCCATTCCCGGTGCGGGGCGGTCATGGCGACACTGGAAGAACTGGCACAACCCGGTGGAAACCACTCTCCCAATCTGCATGCCATCGTTGGACGGATCCAGCCGGCCGTGAAACCCCTGCTTGCATCGGGGCCGCCACCGGGTTCCGATGCGCTGGTCGAACTGGCGGTCAAAGCCAATATCCGGGCTTCCGTCAACCAGCTGCGGAGTGGTTCCCGTATTCTGGAATCGCTGGCCGGAAGCGGGCGGCTGTCCATTATCGGGGCAAAATACTCCCTGGACACGGGTGAAGTGGAATTTTTTGACCAAACGGACTCGTAGAATTTGCGCAATTCCTTCTCCGGTCCATCGGTCAGGAATTCCCTGTTCGGGCGAATGATATGATCAAGAATGGGAGATCTTCCCGGCACCTGATCGATGCGCGATGGCCGCGTAGACTATAATCCGGCCCAGCCCAGTATTGCCCGGTGCGGTGTCGAGTCCGTGCACTCCTTTAATTGCCGCCAAGCCCAAGAACAGGCAAAGCAAACTCCAAATGCCGGGCTGTCCCCATGCACCCGGAAAACTTCAGGCCTGACTCCGGCTTCAGGGAGAGGGTTTTCAGCCAGAGGATATTCATGACTGCTCCCGCGGAGGCTCCACGCGATGATCCGGTGAGGCATCAGCACACCATGGCCGTTCCCGGGACCCCGATCCATCCGTCTTGATATCCAATGCCCTTCCCATCGGCAACAAACGAGAGTGAACACACGCAACGAAACTGAGCGCGCGATGATCATGATGGTCATTGCCATGCTGATGCTGCCCGGTATTGATGCCATCGCAAAATGGCTGTCGGGTTCCGTCTCGTCAGGACAGGTGACCGCCAGCCGGTTTCTGTTTCAGGTCCTGTTCATGTCCCCGCTTTTGATCTGGACACGCGGAGCGTGGCTGACGCCGGTCCTGTGGCTGCATGCCGCGAGAGGAACACTGATCGCCGCCGCCACCCTGGCCTTTTTCACTGGCCTGGCGTACCTGCCGGTTGCCGATGCCATTGCCATCTTTTTCATTGAACCGCTGCTGGTGACCCTGTTGTCGGTGATACTCCTTGGCGAAACCGCCGGCTGGCGTCGATTGTCGGCGATTGCCATTGGATTTCTCGGTGCCCTCATCATTATCCGGCCCACCTTTTCGGACGTGGGCTGGCCCGTCCTGTACCCGGTCATTGCCGCGGTCTTTTTTTCATTGTATATCCTGCTTACGCGAAAGCTTGTGGCAAGCGAAGACCCGGTCCGTCTGCAGTTTTTTTCCGGTCTTTTCGGGTTGCTGGTCATGGGCGGTGCACTCGTCATGGGAACCCGCAACCAGATTGACATCCTGGTTGCCGCCTGGCCGACCCTGACCCAATGGATGTTGCTGGCCGGACTGGGGTTGATCGCAACGCTTGGACACCTGCTCGTTGTTCACGCGTTCCGGCGTGCGCCGGTCAGCGTGCTGGCTCCTTTCCAGTATGTGGAAATCATTGGTGCAACCATTCTTGGCTTTGTCTTTTTCAATGATTTTCCGGACCCGGTTACCTGGCTTGGGATTGCAGTCATTGTCGGGTCCGGAATTTATGTTTTTCACCGTGAAGCCCTGCTCGGCCGCAATGCGGGGCCACCGAAAATCATCGTCCGGGAGTAATGGGTCCCGGGATTGACGCAGGTCCCGGTGCCCGACGGTCTCGGCCTTCCAGTACCCAAATCCGACGGCCCGGACGAGATGACCGGGGAATGTTCCATCCCGAAAATCATGGCATCGCCCGGTCCGTCCATCGGCCGGATGCCGACGGTGACGGATTCAGGTAGACTGGGTGGATGACCCGTACCCACCACTCCCGGCCGGACCGCAACCGGTTCAACCCTGAAACCGGTCTTCGAAAATGGGCCACCTATGCCAGCGTGGCGACCGCCGTGATCCTGATCGGTGCCAAGCTGGCCGCTTATCTCAAAACTGGCTCGGTGAGTCTGCTCTCCTCCCTGATTGATTCCACCATTGATGCCTTTGCCTCCCTGGTCATGCTGATCGGGGTACACCATGCGGTACAGCCTGCCGACCGGGAACACCGTTTCGGCCATGGCAAGTTTGAAGCTCTCGCCTCCATCGCCCAAGCAGTTTTTATCACCGGTTCCGGCCTTTTCCTGGTCTACGAGTCCCTGAAACGCTTCGTTCATGTCCAGGAAATTCATCACCCCGCCCTCGGAATCGGCGTGATGGTTTTCTCCATTGTCTTGACGCTGATCCTGGTCGGATTCCAGCATTATGTCATCCGGGAAACCGATTCCGTTGCCATTGCGGCCGACAGCCTCCACTACAAGGGGGACCTGTTGATCAATCTGTCGGTGATTGCGGCCATTGTCCTGACGCAGCAGACCGGGTGGCTGTATTACGACCCGTTGTTCGCCCTGGTGATTGCCATGGTGCTTTTGCACGGCGCCTGGAAGATCAGTCAACAATCCATCGACATTCTCGTTGACAAGGAACTGCCGGATGCGGACCGGCAGCAAATCATGGAGATTGTCCGGTCCAACGGACAGGTCCACGACCTGCACAGCCTGCGCACGCGAAGCTCCGGGCTGCACCGGTTTATCGAGTTCCACCTGGAGGTCAGCGGTGAAACAAGTGTGGCGAGTGCGCATGAGATTACCAAGGAGGTGGAATCCAGCCTTCATCAAGCCTTTCCCAACGCGGAAGTGCTCATTCACATCATGCCGCACAACCCGGACGGTGCCCGGTCCGGGCACCGCGGACCCTGAAGCATCCCGGTGGACATTCGCATTTCCCGGGAAGGTGCCGGTCCCCGGGATCCATGGTGCAGACCGGCACCTGGAGATACCACGGAAAATGCGATGATTCCTCGCTCCATCGCAACCACGCAGACAGGTCTACCACCCGTCACCCCTCGTTTCTATTGGCGCATGTCCCGGGCGGTGGTGCCAGATGCCGTACCATCCGCATAATGGCGGTATGACTCGATGTGATAGTCATCATCGTGGGCGGTCAACCGTGCACTGGGTCTTTCCTTCATTGCCGCACACCACTCCATCAGTTTGTGACAGTCGGGCGGAATACTGATGTTCCGATAGGTTTGGAGGACCGCCATGCGCTCGAAGTGGGGATACAGGGTCAGGTCCACCAGGGAAATATCGCCGTCGAACCAGTAGGGACCTTTCCAGTGTTTGGTGAAACCCGCCTCTTCCATGTACACCAGATGACCGACCAGCTGGTCAACGATTTGCTGTTGCTTCCGCGAATCCTGCTCGAGCAATACCCGGTAAAAGGCCGGAACAAACCTGGCGTTGTCAAAATCAATCCATATCCTGGCCACTGCCCGGCCAGCAGCCCGCGCCGGCATCAGGGGTGGATGGGGGTAAACCTCATCCAGATATTCATTGATTACCGAGGATTCATGGATCCGGATCTCTCCGTCTTCCAACACCGGCACTTTGCCGTAAGGGGAGATTGCCTCGAACCAGGCGGGTTTATTCGCCAGGTCGACCTCCACCCTATCAAAATCCAGAGATTTTTCCAGCAGGCACATATGGGTGCGCTGGGCATAGGGACAGACTTCGGACTGGATGAGTTTCAGTGAATGCATGTTTTCCTTGAAATTGGGCCCATAGCGATCATACGACAACCGCCGATGCGCCCACCATGGTTCTGGCCGTTCAGAATTTTCTCCGCAACGTCCCGACACCCGGTTTGCCGCTCCCGGCGATTCCTTGCCGGCAGACCTGTTCTGCACTGCGAAGGAGAACGCATTTTGCCTGCTTCCGTCCGTGCGGAGACCCGGCCAATGCGGTCGACCTGACCCGGGCTGAAACCACAGGGGCCCGGTTCCGTCGTGATGCCATCAGGTGTTTGAGGACTAATTCAACAGGCGTGCGAGTCGACGGCGGTAGGCAGTCACCAGTTCTCCCTTCCCTCCCAGCATTTCAAATACCTTGATCATGGTTTTGCGCGGCTCCTCGTCCCGGTAGTGCCGGTCACGTCGGACAATGTCCAGCAGATTTTCCAGTGCCTCCGCATATCGCTCCGCACCAATGAGGGCCAGCGACAGGTCGAAACGCATATCCATGTTTTCATGGTCGGTTTCGAGTTCCTGCAACAGTTGATCGATGTCCTTCAGACCCGTCAGTGTTTCTGAAAACTCGACTTTCGTTGCAAACCCGCGGTATTGGGGAGATTCCCTGGACTCCTTTGAAAGCAATCCCGCCACGGTTCGGGCTTCTTCCATCCGGTTGGCCAGGGACAGCCATTGCAGCAATTGCAGTTTTGCCGGTTCATTGCCCGGTTCATTCTGAATCAACTGCTGCAAAAATGCCATGGCGGCCTCCCGCTGCCCCGCCTCATACGCGGCATTGGCCTGCTGAAACATCAAGTCGGACTGATTCAGCAGGTATTTGTCTATCTTTTCCCGAATGGCGGCTTCCGGCTGCAGCCCCATAAACTGGTCTACGGGCTTCCCCTTGAAAAAAAAGAACACCGTAGGCAGGCTGCGGATACCGAATTGCCGGGCGATTTCCTGGTTGGCATCCGTGTCGATTTTGACCAGCTTGAGTTTGCCGTCGTACTGGCCCACCAACTTTTCCAGCAAGGGGGTCAGTGACCTGCACGGGCCACACCACTGTGCCCAGAAATCCACCATCACCAATTGTTCGCCGGAGGCAACGATGACATCCTCGGTAAAAGATGCCAAGTCTGAGTTTACGATATGGTTTGCGTTCGGTTCCATGTTGCTTTATTCGGTTTTGGATTGCCGCATTGAAATCATGTTCTTCGGATGAAACCGGATGATACTAGACAACTCATTTCAGGTACATGCGCGGGGATGTCCGGTTGCCTCCACGCAAAGCAACCATTCGGTCGAGGTGTGAAGCGGGAATACCGGGATTCATGGATGCCGCCCCGGCCTCCCGTCTCCGGACAGGAGGCGGACGAAGAAACGCTCATCGGACAATGCATGCGGGCCGGCACTTCCAAGATACTTGCCGGCCAACTCGGCGGGTGTGCCAGATTTTTCCAGCAATGGGGTTTCAGTCTCTGGCACTTCCTGGATATGCTCCTCCATTTCCCGCACGATTTCATTGCAGGATTTTCGATCAAGTCCCTTCAATGCCTGCCTCACAGCAGTGATGGATTGCTGGGGTTCACGGTGATTTCCCCAGAGTTTGAAGAACACGAACATGCTC
Source organism: Gammaproteobacteria bacterium (assembly GCA_011523765.1). Lineage (GTDB taxonomy): Bacteria > Pseudomonadota > Gammaproteobacteria > Arenicellales > Poriferihabitantaceae > WTGA01. The sequence continues at coordinate 3,883 of WTGA01000010.1, read as the reverse complement.
ACAATGAGTCGGCAACATTTCCGGCAACCGTCTCCTGCACGGGCGGTCAAGGCATAGAATCACCGCGGGTGTCTCCGGTCGGCCGGTATTTCCCGGTTTGATTACAGCCAGCCATTTTTGTGCATCCGGAGACAGATTCAGGGGTGGTTCAGCCACCTTGCCGAATCGCCGAGTTCCGGTCGAAAATAACAGATCATCCGTCCTTCGGGAGCACAAGCCGCACCCGGTCGCCAGGGAGAAACGCCGTGCAGACTCAGACGATGGGCCAGGTACGCTTCTCCAGGGTTGCTGTGCACAATGGTCCGTTGACAGCGTTCAAATATCATCCTACGGAGGTCGTGATAACTCTCGGTGATATCCATGTCCCGCCACTCATCCGGCGGTATGCCTTTGAAAATGTTTTGAAAATGCTCGCGAACCAGCTGATGGGATCCTTCCCAGATTACAAATGGGGATGCCCCTTCCCCATATTCCACCAATGGAATGCCCAGGATGAACGCATGATGTTCCCGCAGAAATCGTCGACGGCCCGCACCCTCGGGCAACAGCCCGTCGACATGCGCGGCATCCCGGTTTAGCCGGTACTGAAATGCCGTGGGAGTTTCTGCATCCATGGGCTTCGGGTATCCGGGGTAGCAAATGGAAATCTGGGCCCGGTCCCATGCAAGGCCTCCGGTATCCAGGTAACGGTGCAGGAAGTCCACCGCCAGCCCGGTCAGGGGCGGTCCCCCATGGATACGGCCCTGCGGGTCGTTGTGTAAAGCATTGACCCCGGCGAACCAGGTGCCCCCGCATCGAAACCAGTTCCTGTTTTCGGGATGACCAAGGGTCGCATACGCGTAAGGGCGGCAATGTTCCACCCATTCCCTCAGGCGGGGGTCATCGGGCAGGACGCACCACCCTTTCCGGAAAAAATCGTCCCGCAATGCCGCGCTCATCTTCCTGTCCGGGCCGGCAGACCCGATGCAAAAGGGCAGTGCCTGCTGCAGTATCCGCCATGGGGAATTGCCGCTTGCCGGGATGGCCGCAAACCGATGCCGGTGCGGGACCCGGAGCCTGCAACCGGCCAGCCATCGAATCCATTCCTCCCGACAGCAGAACCACCGGGAGCCGGTGGTACACTATGGTCCAAGTGTCCGGGCGACACGAAAGCCGGTGTTGTGATTTCGAACTTCGATGTAACTCCGGACACGGTTCGCTGAGCGAACAAACCACGGGTCGCTGGTCCAGGAACCCCCGCGCAGGACACGTCCGGTGCAATCCCCGGTTATGCGTGCCGTGCCATCCGAAGAAGTCCCCGAATCACCGCCCTGGAAGCAATCCTCCACCCATTCCGAGACATTTCCGTGCATGTCATGCAAATCATAGCCGTTTGCCGGGAAACTCCCCACTTCGATGGTTTGCTTTCGAAAAATGCCCTGAGATGAACCGTTGTAGGTGTAGGTGCCATTGAAATTCGCCTCGTCCGTGGTGATGCGGTCGCCGGTATGGAATGCCGTCAGTGTCCCCGCCCGGGCGACATATTCCCATTCCGATTCACTCAGAAGGCGATAGGGATGACCCGTCTTGTTGCCCAGCCAGTCCACGAAGGCCTTGGCATCCGTCCAGGACACATTGATGACGGGTCGGTGACCACGGCCCCAGCCCATGTCATCGGGCCGGTACGCATCGCAGCCGCCCTGCGCAACACAGGCGTCCCATTCGGCGAAGGTCACCTCATGCCTGCTTACCGCAAAGGCCTCCGGGATGCTCACCTGACGGACCGGGTGAACCGAATACCCATCATGCGCCCATCCCAACTCGTGTGTCGGTTTCCCCATGGGATAATGGCCTGACGGTACGACTACCATTTCCGGGCATTGCTCGCACTCCTGGAAAATCTTGCCGACATCCAGTTCCGACCGGGCGGTCGCAGGAAACAGGGTGAGGACAGCAACCAGCGGTACCAGCACCGCCATCGGATTTTTTCTCATGGTCATGACTCGTTACCTGGTTCGTGGGAAACACCGTCCCGGCCGGGGGAGATTTCATTTGCCAACCCCCCACCGGCCAACACGGTTGCTTGCCCGCAACAGTGTAAACCTTGGATGCAGGGCATTTCAAGACTGACCGACTGCGCGGGAGCAATCTGTGATGAAACCGGGTGTACCGGATTGATGGCCCGGGACCGCGGAAGGGTCCCTGTTCTGCTGGAACAATCCGGACCATCGGGCCGGATTGCTCACCGGGGCGGCCATTCGGTCCGTTACTTTCCCGGGGGTTGCCTTCCCGGGTTGCACCGGGCAATCCCGTGGATCATGCTGTTTGCATGGGCCCTGCGGCGGGCATTGTCCGGGTCCGGTCCAATCTTTCGGCTCGGGGGTGGCAGGAGTGCCGGAAACTCCCGAACAACCTGTGATCAACCAGTGAACCCCATGTCTTCCAGGATCAAAATCATCTATCCCGATGCACAGGACGATGAAGCCGAATTGCACGCCCGGCACTTTGAGCGTATCCAGGATTTTGCGGACCTGGAAATTTGCACAGGCCGCCCCGGGTCCACCCGGGAACACATTCGTCGCATCGCCCCGGTCCACGGCATACTCCTGGGCTGGGATTTGCCCGGGTTAAAAATGAATAAAGTGAATATAGTAATAGGGGCAACTTCCCGGGGTGGTCCCGATTACACCGTATGTTAAACTTCGGTTAAGCCTTCAACACGAGGGACTTTCACCCTCTACCTTCTGTCAGTTCGCCCCGCACACCAAGCGGTCCGACGAGCCCGGGAAATCCATCTGGCTCAAGCCTCTGCGCAAGGACTGGAGGCGCACCCTCAACCGGTAATATCACCTGAGGAACGAACTGGTACGTGTCGGGAGGCGTGACATCAGACGGGTGGCGCCTTACAGTAATCGTCAATGAACTGCTGGTGATCAGGAAGCTGCTCGACCTGCTCTTCGACCTGTCGGTGGATGTCGACCAGATGTTTCCCGATCTCATCCTTGCTCATCGCATTGACAATAGGGTGATACTGTTCCGGAATCAGGCCTTGCCCGAGCATGACCTGCACCCAAAACGTCGTGCCGAACAGTTCCCCCGGATTCCAGGCAATCCGGCCCGTTTGTCGAAATAACTGGATTCGGTGCGTCAGGGAGTCGGGAATATCCATGGTCTGGCACTGTCGCCAGAAAGGCGTATCCGACCGGTTGGTCACATGGTAGTGGAAGATGAGAAAGTCCCGGATGTTGTCAATCTCGTCCTGCATCTTGGCGTTGAATTCGGCGATGGCGGGTTCGCGAATTCCCTTGTCGGGAAACAGTTGGACCAAGTGGGTGATGCCGCGCTGAATGAGGTGGATGCTGGTCGATTCCAGCGGCTCCATGAAGCCTGACGCCAGCCCAAGGGCAACGCAGTTCTTGTGCCAATACCTCCGCCTCTGACCGGCCCTGAAACGGATCAGCCGGGGCTCGGCGAGCACGGTACCCTGGACATTATCAAGCAGTCGCGCCCGGGCCTCGTCGTCGGACCAGTGCCGGGAACTGAATACCATGCCGTTTCCAACCCGGTGCTGCAACGGAATGCGCCATTGCCACCCTGCTTCATGGGCTGTCGCGCGAGTGTACGGATGCAGGGGTCCGGGCGCCGCGGTGGGTACAGCGATTGCTCTGTCACAAAACAGGAAGTCGCCATAGTCATCGAAACCGACATTCAGGGTCTGCCCGATCAGGAGCCCTCGAAAGCCGGTGCAATCGATAAACAGGTCACCCATGACCCGTTGTCCGGACTGCAGGCGGAGGCCGGTGATGAATCCATTGGCCGGATCCTGTTCCACCTGGTCAATTCTTCCTTCATGGCGAATGACACCGGACTCCTCGGCAATCCCTCGCAAGAATTGTCCGTAGAG
>WTGA01000042.1 GCA_011523765.1 Gammaproteobacteria bacterium | reverse complement strand
TCCCGCACCCAATCCATGATCCGGGACCGCACCGGTAAACCGATCCGGCGGTTCGAGACCTTCCCGCGATGACCGGAAACCAGCCCCGGGGCACCCGACTCCCGGTAGCGCTTCAACAGCCGCTTCACCTGACGGACCCCGACCCCCCGTTGCAACGCCGCTTCCCGTTGCTTCAGACGTTTCTCCAAAACCCCTTCAATCCCCTGCAATCGATCCACCTCTTTCATGTTCATCATCCCCTTTCTCTTCATCGTCTTGACCCGTTGGAAAACAGACCGGATCGTGACGCCTCCGCACAATCGTTTGAAAGGGGACATTTCTACTTTGCCGCTACATTGAAGGAATTCGGGGTTGTAGGTTGGCAGACAGGTGGATAGAATATGCCACCCCGACAATGGGGATACGGTGTTTCGAGGTTTGCCAGGGAAATTGTCAGCAATGGACCGGCCTTCATCATTCTCAGTTCGCATCAGGCGCGCATCATCGGTTTGATGAGGCTGAAGGCTCACTTCGGCACAGGTAATACATTACAGAGATACAGAGGAACAATATGGCCTTAACTGCCGAAGACAAAGCCACGGTAATCAGGGAACACCAGCGTGGCAAGGGGGATACCGGGTCTCCAGAAGTTCAGATTGCATTGATGACTGCCCGAATCCAGGACCTTTCTGATCATTTCAAAACTCACATCCACGACCATCACTCCCGACAGGGGTTGCTCAGACTGGTAAACCACAGACGGAAGCTATTGAGTTACCTGAAAAAAACAGACGTAGAGCGCTATCGGGCGTTGATTGGCAAGCTTGGCTTGCGTAAGTAATTGTGCAAATCGAACAGGAGAATCAAAAGTGAGTAAAGTAGTGAAGACTTTTCAATACGGGCAGCATGAGGTGCGCCTGGAAACAGGAGCCATCGCAAGACAGGCCCACGGTGCGGTTCTGGCGAGCATGGGCGATACTGTGGTGCTGGTGACGGTTGTCGGCAGAAAGGAGTCGCGGAACCAGGATTTCTTTCCGCTGACCGTGGAGTATGAAGAAAGAAGTTACGCCGCCGGTAAAATACCCGGAGGCTTTTTCAAGCGCGAAGGCCGGCCATCCGAAAATGCAATTCTAACCTGCCGGCTGATCGACCGGCCCATCCGGCCATTGTTTCCGGACGGGTTTCAGAATGAGGTCCAGGTGATCGTGACCGTGGTTTCGATTGATCCCGAGATCAATCCGGACATCGTCTCCCTGATCGGGACCTCTGCGGCACTGGAAATTTCCGGCCTGCCCTTCAATGGCCCCATCGGTGCTGCCCGGGTGGGGTATGTGGATGGAGAATATGTCCTCAACCCCGATGCCAGTGTCCTGGCCGAGAAATCCGTACTGAACCTGGTCGTCGCGGGGACACAGAGCGCTGTGCTCATGGTCGAATCCGAAGCGGATATCCTGACTGAAGAACAAATGCTCGGGGCGGTCATGTACGGCCATGAACAGAGCCAGACCGCCATTCGGGTCGTGAAAGAGCTGGGTCGGGAGGCCGGAAAAGACAAATGGGAGTGGCAGGAGAAAGAATACGACCAGGTCCTGGCAGACAGCGTGGCGGAGGTCGTGGGGGATGGCATTGAAAACGCGTACCGGATTTCGGACAAGGTCCGCAGACAGGATGCAATCGCCGAGGTCAAGGACCAGGTGGTGTCGGTACTTTGTCCGGCGGGCAGTGAAGAGGACAGGGTCTCCGGGGTCATCGCAGAAATCAAGTCCCTTGAGAAGCGATTCGTACGGGGAAGCATATTGGCCGGCAATCCCAGAATCGATGGCCGGGATACCAGGACAGTCCGGGCGATCAGTGTCGAAACCGGGGTGTTTCCGCGAACCCATGGATCAGCGAAATTTACCAGAGGGGAAACCCAGGCACTGGTCGTTGCCACCCTGGGGACCGAACGGGATTCCCAGATCATCGACGCGCTCGATGGGGATTATCGGGACCGGTTTATGCTCCACTACAACTTTCCCCCTTACTGTGTTGGGGAAACGGGTCGGGTGGGTTCCCCGAAACGCAGGGAAATCGGCCACGGGCGATTGGCCAAGCGAGGCATCAATGCCGTAATTCCGAGTGGCGATGACTTCCCGTATACCATACGAATCGTTTCTGAAATTACCGAATCCAACGGATCCAGTTCCATGGCCACGGTATGCGGTACCAGCCTGGCCCTGATGGATGCCGGGGTATTGACCAAATCACCGGTTGCAGGGGTGGCGATGGGATTGATCAAGGAAGGGGATGATTTTGCCGTGCTGACCGATATTCTGGGGGATGAAGACCACCTTGGAGACATGGATTTTAAAGTGGCCGGGACCGCCGACGGCATTACCGCCTTGCAGATGGATATCAAAATAGACGGCATTACCCGGGAAATCATGGAGACGGCACTGGCCCAGGCGAAAGAGGGTCGATTGCATATTCTGGGAGAAATGAACAAGGTAATCACCGAACCCCGGGCTGAAATGTCCGAGTTCGCCCCCCGGATTGTCAGCATCAGCATTAATCCCGAAAAGATCCGGGATGTCATCGGCAAAGGCGGTTCGGTGGTCCGCTCGATTTCGGAAGAAACCGGGGTGAATATCGATATCAATGATGATGGCATCATTAAAATCGCATCCACCGACAATGCCGCCGCCCAGGAGGCGATTCGCCGGATTGAGCAAATCACTGCGGATGTGGAGGTGGATGCCGTCTACAACGGCAAAGTCGTTCGACTGATGGATTTCGGTGCGTTCGTGAATATCCTGCCGGGCCGGGACGGCCTAGTGCACATTTCCCAGATATCGAACTCGCGCGTCAACCAGGTCAGTGATGTGCTCAAGGAGGGAGACCGGGTGAAGGTGAAGGTCCTGGAAGTCGACAAGCAGGGCCGGGTCCGGCTCAGCATGAAAGCGGTTGAATAGCGCGGACCGCGATACGTTCTCGTCCTCACCAGCAGGACATGGAAAGACGTCAGTGAACAGGGGCCCAGGCTGCTGTGGAAGCATGGCGCGCGGGTGTCGCGCGGGTTGCTGTTCCGTCTTGTTTCGCGCTATACTGAATGCATGCAGTGAGGAGGGCTGGAGTTTTAGCGTGTGGAGATGGTTCGGGTCGGATACCGCCCGGAACGGGTTGACGTACCACGGTATTGTATGAAACACGTGCAGACCAACTGACAAGCTGAAACATGAGCCGCAGTGCCCTCTCAATCCTGGTGAAGTTCCCAAGGTTAATGTCAGTGCAGGTTGCGTTGTACGGTTCAGGAAAATTATATTTGAATTGAGTACTGATGGTTGAGCACGAAACCGGGGCCCCGGAGCCGTCACAGGAAAAATTCCCCCTGACTGCCGGCAAGAAGCTGTCTGAAGCCAGGATTGCCTACGGACTCAGTGTGGAAGAAGTTGCTGAGAACCTCAATTTGAGCATCCATTCGGTCGAGGCACTGGAAAGGGACGACTACGAGAGCCTGCCCGGCTATACCTTTGCCAAGGGCTATTTGAGATCCTATGCCGCTTTGCTGCATCTTGACCCGAAGGATATCCTTGCCAGTGTCGAGCTGGTGCCGGAAGAACTCCTGGATATTGCCTCCCCGAAATCAATGGCCAAAAGCGGCAGCCGCCGCGGGGCGATACACAAAAAAAGACCCCGGGGCAGGGTATTCAAGAGAATCGTGTTGGCCGTCGTGTTCGTTGCCCTGGTTCTGGTGGGAATCGACCAGTTTTCAAAACTGGATATTGACCAGGTCCTTCAAAACCTCGACCTGTCCACTTTCACGGACCTGGTCAACTAGGAAAAATCAACCGGGCGGTTCCGCGGCGGCCGCGTTGGTGTCCGCGGTCCGGTGGGAGGCTTCACGTTTCTCCCGCGCTGATCCGACCTCTCATGGGTTCCTGGGACGGACGGGACCGGGGATGCGGCCCCGGTCAGGGGTATCCGGATGATGGTGCGCAGTCCGGGGTGGTTGTCTTCCAGGGTGATCCGGCCGCCGTGCAGGGAAATCACGGCGGATACCATGCTGAGCCCCAGGCCATTCCCGCTTCCACTGCGGCTTTGGTCGAGACGGTAAAACCGTCGAAATACCTTTTCGTGTTCCGCAGCGGGAATGCCCGGGCCATTGTCCGCAATGGTGACCTCCAGGTCCGTGTCCAGCCGGAGGAGGGAAACGGACAGGCGGCCGTTGTCCGGGGTATATTTGATCGCGTTTTCAATCACGTTGGCGAAGGCCTGAAACAGCAGGTTCCGGTCGCCCCGGGATTGGAGCCCGGTTTCCAGGGCCGTTTCCAGGGTTTGGTTTTTTTCCTCGACCAGGGGCTCATAAAATTCAACGACATCATCAAGGAGCCTGTTGAAATCAATATCGATGAACCCTGCCCGGACCTGGCCGGCTTCGATTCGTGCGATTCGCAGCAAGGCATTGAAAGTGGTCAACAGGGAATCCGACTCCTGTATGGACTGTTCCAGTTTCATTGCGGACTTTGACCCCGGGACGGCCTGCAGCCGGGCTTCTTCCAGATGCTGGCGGAGTCTGGCCAACGGGGTCCGCAAATCATGGGCAATGTTATCGGATACCCGCCGGATATCCTCCATCAACATCTGGATCCTGTCCAGCATTTGATTGAGGTTGTAGGCAACCTGGTCCAGGTCATCGTTGCGGGCCGTGGTATGGACCCTGCGTGAAAGATCACCGGACATGATGCTTTGTGCCGTCTGGTTGATCCGTTCAATCTTCCTCACTGTCCGGCGACTGAGCAGGAATCCGCCCGCGAAGGCCAGAAATACCATGATTCCCAGTCCCCATGTCAAGGCCTGGATGATTCTTCGCTTGGCTTCGGTTAACTGGTGGATATCCCGCCCCACCAGCAAACCGTAATTTTCAGGCAGCTTGAAGACCTTCGCCCTGGCCGTATGAATTTCATTGGTGGGTTCGTTGAAAATCAGGTCGAATTCGATCCAGTTGTTGTCGATGGAGGTGGTGGCCTCGGTCGGCCAGCGGTTGAGGTTGCCGACCAGGGGCACCAATGTGTAGGAAGCCAGCAGATAGATGGAGTTCCAGGCACCCTGTTCCCGGTCGACCCGTTCCGCGATGAGGGTCGTCAATCCCTGGATTCCGTTTTCGTGGTATTGTTCGGCCAGGCCCTGGATTTCTGCTTCGATGGTGTCATCCATCTGCTGCGTCATGTACGACGCCGTAAACACGTAGAAAAAGTAAAACAGCAGCAGGGTGGAGGTGCTGAAGATAAAGGCGTAGAGTAACGCCAGCCTCAGGGTGTAGCTGTGGAACAGGTTACGTTTTTGTCGCACGTAAAATGTATCCGGCTCCACGCACGGTATCCAGCAGGGGAGAATCGAAGCTCTTGTCGATTTTGCTGCGCAACCGGCTGATGTGAACATCGATCACATTGGTCTGGGGGTCAAAATTGTAGTCCCACACATTTTCAAGCAACATGGTGCGCGTGACGACCTGGTTGCTGTGTTCCATGAGGTATTTCAGGAGGCGGAATTCCCTGGGCTGCAGGTCGATCACGGTATCGTTGCGTTTGACCTCCCGACTCAGCAAATCCATCTCCAGGTCCCCGACGGTCAGGGTGGTATCCTGAATTTCCATCATGGTTCTCCTGGACAGCGCATCCAGCCGGGCCAGCAATTCCGAAAATGCGAACGGTTTGGTCAGGTAGTCGTCTCCTCCCGCCTTTAATCCTTCTACCCGGTCATCGACATCCCCCAGCGCACTCAGGATCAGTGCCGGGGTATGGTTTTTCTGTGCGCGCAAGGTGGAAATGACGGCCAATCCATCCATCCGGGGCAGCATGCGGTCCACGATCAGGGCCTGGTAGTGTTCGCTGCTGGCCATGGAAAGCCCGTCGTCGCCGTTGGCAGCGATATCCGCCATGTGCCCAACCTCCTGCAGTCCTTTCTGGATATAGTTCGCCGTGGATTCATCGTCTTCGATTATCAATACCCGCATCGTGTTTTCCCGTATACTCTGTTTCGGCTGGCCGGGACAGGTCCCTGATTGCATTCGCCCAATAGTAGCATGATGGCGCCGGCCCGGTCAGGGCGGGCATTCGCATGGATGCCGATTATTGTAAATCAATTCGGGGAATCAATCGATGCAACCTGATCACAGTTGCCGTCGTCGGGATGCACTGCGGTCCGAGTTGGACCAGGCCTGCCGGCTGGACCCGCCCCTGCGTGGCATCCTGGACCGGGTCGGATATCCGGAACCACGCTGGCGTTCCCCGGATTTTTCCACCCTTGCCCAGATCATCAATGCACAGCAATTGTCTGTCCGGGCGGCGGCGGCCATTTGGCACCGGCTTGAACGGGAATGCCGGGGAACGGTCACGCCGGAAAAAATCAGGAACCGGAGCATGGAAAGATTGCGCGCTTGCGGGTTGTCGGAAAGGAAGGCCGGTTATATCCGGGGGCTGGCCGACTCGATACTCTCCGGGCAGCGGGTCATTGCCGAGTGGCATTCCCTTCCGGACGAGGAACTGGTCTGCGAGATCACGCGAATCAAGGGTCTGGGAAAGTGGTCAGCGGAAATTTTCGCCATGTTTGCCCTGGGCAGGAAGAATCTGTTCCCGGCAGGGGACCTTGCCCTGCAGGTGGCGGTTCAACGCTACCGGCAAATGCGAAGCCGTCCGGGTGAAGCCCAGGTCAGGAGGATTGCGGAAATGTGGTCCCGCCATAAAACAGCGGTGGCCCTGCTGATGTGGACGGATTACGGAACCACTGCCTTGGATGCTGCACGGGGCGGGGATGCCGGTGCAGCCCGACTGAAACCATGACCGAATCCGCCCCGGTCCCGGGTACCGGACGGGGCGGGTGAGAAACGGGTTCTAGTGTTCGAGGATCTGGGAAAGGAACAGCTTTGTGCGCTCATGCTGCGCATTTTCAAAGAATTCGGCGGGATTGTTTTCTTCAATGATTTCGCCGCCGTCCATGAAGATCACCCGGTCTGCAACCGTCTTCGCAAATCCCATTTCGTGGGTCACACAAAGCATGGTCATGCCTTCATTGGCGAGTTCGATCATCACGTCCAGCACTTCCTTGATCATTTCAGGGTCCAGGGCGGAAGTCGGTTCGTCGAACAGCATGATCCTGGGTTTCATGCACAGACTGCGGGCGATCGCAACCCGCTGCTGCTGGCCCCCGGAGAGCTGCCCCGGGTACTTGTTTGCCTGGTCCGGGATCTTGACCCGTTCCAGGTACTGCATTGCGATTCCCTCCGCTTCCAGTTTGGGCATTTTCCTGACCCATATCGGAGCCAGCGTGCAATTTTCCAATACGGTCAGATGCGGAAACAGGTTGAAATGCTGAAACACCATCCCGACTTCACGGCGGACCACTTCAATATTTTTCAGGTCATTGGTCAATTCGGTCCCATCCACGATAATGTGGCCTTGCTGGTGTTCTTCAAGGCGGTTGATACAGCGGATCATGGTGGATTTCCCGGACCCGGATGGCCCGCACACAACGATTTTCTCGCCGCGAGTGACCAGCAGGTTGATGTCCTTCAGGACATGGAACTGGCCATACCATTTGTGCATGTCCCGGATAACCACTGCATAGTCTTCACTGCTTGGATTTGGATTCGTAGCTTCATTCATTGTTCTATGGCTCTTTTATCGTTTGTGATCGGTTTGAAGTTTGTTTTCCAGGTACAGCGAATATCTGGCCATTCCAAAGCATGAAATGAAAAAGAAAATGGCAACGAACAGGTAGACTTCATTGGAAAGCCCGGTCCATTTGGTGTCTGCAAGCGATGCCCGGCCTATGCCGAGAGGGTCCAGCAGTCCAATAATGATCACCAGTGTCGTATCCTTGTACAGGCCGATAAAGGTATTGACAATACTCGGTATGGAAATCTTCAACGCCTGGGGCAGAACGATGAGCCGCATGGCCGGCCAGTACTTGAGCCCCATGGCATCCGCCGCTTCAAACTGCCCTTTGGGGATTGCCTGCAACCCCCCCCGTATGACTTCAGCCATATAGGCCGATGCGAACAGGGTCACCATGATCAGCACCCGCAGCAGCAGGTCGAATGTCACGCCTGCCGGCAGGAAGTAGTTCAGCATGGTGGAGGCCACAAACAGGAGCGTAATCAGCGGCACACCGCGGATGAATTCAATGAAACTAACCGAAAACACCCGGATGATCGGCAATTGAGACTGCCGTCCCAACGCCAGCAGGATGCCGATTGGCAACGAAAAGGCGATCCCGGTCACGCCAATGACCAGGGTCAGCATGAATCCACCGAATTTGTCGGTTTCGACCGGGGTCAGTCCATACCCGCCAAGGAGCAGCCATGCGGCAATGAATGGAAAGGCACAGGAGAAATACAGTCCGAACTTGCGGAAAGGGACCTTGTCGAACAAGACGGGTACGATGGCTGCTATAAGCAGCAAAAAGGAAATGTTCACCCGCCATCGCTCCTCAATGGGGTAAAAACCGTAGGTAAACAGCTTCATTCTTTCGCTGATGAATGCCCAGCAGGCCCCGCTGGCCTGGGCACGGCAGTCGTCGCGGTTTTCCCCGGTAAAGGCTGCATCCAGAAACAGCCAGTTGACTGCAGCCGGAACGACTTCGTACAAAAACCAGATCGCCAGCACCGTCATGACGATATTGGTTGGCGTTGACAGCAGGTTTTTCCGTATCCAGGCGACCGGGCCGATCAGGTTGGCGGGGGGCGGGAGGTCAGGATGCTCTCCAGGAGTATACGTTTTTTCGCTCATGGTCAGAATCCTCCTACCGTTCAACCAGTTTGATGCTTCTGTTGTACCAGTTCATGGCGGCTGATATCAACAGGGACAATATCAAGTATAAGATGAGTACGATGGACATGCATTCCATTTCCCGGCCGGTTTGGTTCAGCGATATCCCGCCAATGGTGGCGACAATGTCCATGTAACCGATCGCAATCGCAAGGGAGGAGTTCTTCGTGAGATTCAGGTATTGACTCGTCAGGGGCGGGACAATCACCCGGAGCGCCTGGGGGATTACCACCAGATTCAGTGTGCGCTCCCGGCTGATGCCGAGTGCCGCCGCCGCTTCCGTCTGGCCGTAGTTCACGGCAATGATTCCAGAACGTACAATTTCACCAATCGAAGCTGCGGTATACCCGGACAACGCGATCCAAAGTGCAATGAATTCCGGGCGGATAACCATGCCACCCTTGTAGTTGAACCCCTTGAGCTCGGGAATCTCCCAGGTGATCGGGCTGCCAAGCAGGAAATAGGCGATACCGGGCAGGCCAATGACCGCCCCCACGGTGATCCAGAAGACCGGATAATGATAACCCGTGTCATCCTGCACCTTCTGGGCATACCGCCTGAACCACAGGCTGAATATGACCGCCGCAACGAAAAGGGCGAAGACCACCCAGAAAAGCGGTTCATAGAGGGGTTTGGGAGAAAACAGCCCGCGGTTGGTCAAAAATGCCGTATCGGCCAGGCCCCATGCCTGCTTGGGTACCGGCAGGGAGTGCACGATGAGGCCGTACACCAGGAGAATGTGCAGCAAGACCGGGACGTTCCGTACATATTCAATGTATACGTAAGCGAGTTTGCTGGTTAACCAGTTCTTTGACAGTCGAAGAACGCCGAGAAAGAACCCCAGTATGGTCGCCAGGACAATTCCGCAAAATGCAACCAGTATCGTATTGAGGATACCGACCAGCATGGCGCGGAAATGGGATGATCTTGAATTGTACTCGATGAAGTGCTGGTTGATGTCGTAGCTGGAAGCCTGCGTCAGAAACTTGAAACTGAATCCTTTTCCGATGGCTTCAAGATTGATCATTGCATTGCGGATGATATAGGCAAAAAACCCCAGTATCAGCACGATTGCGATGATCTGAATGATCACGGACCGCGTTTCCTTGTCATTCCATAGTCGGGAGACCACGTTTCTTTGAGGGGTTACTGCTTCACTCATAGTATTTTTCCACGAAGGGCCTCGGGTCGGGTGTTTGAATGTTCGTTATGTTTCGCTGAAAGGGCAGGGAACGGGATAAGCCGCGGCTGCCGGTCTACGGTCCCGGTGACCCGTTCCGGTAGACGGAAGGGCAGGCCAGGCGACCGTGGACGAAGTGTTCTGTGCCATGTTTCCTGCCACCGATTTCAAGGAGTTCGATGGACTCCCCGTGCAGAGGACTGCGGAAGGGGGTTTGCGGCGGGTGGAATAAATCCGGAAATTCCAGGAAGTACCCTGAATGAAAAGGTTTCCGGTGAAACGGGAGAGAGCCAATGCTCGGGTTCGGGTGCTGGATGGATGCCGGGGTGCCTGAGCACCCCGGCATGCCTGAGCATTTCGAATTAACGAATGGGTGCAGCATACAGGATGCCGCCGTCTCTCCAGCCCGCGTTCAGGCCGCGTGCCAGTCCAAGAGGCGTATCAGGACCCACATGCGCATTGAACAGCTCGGCGTAGTTCCCGCCTGCTGAAATGGCACGTACCGCCCATTTTGCATCCAGCCCAATCATCGAACCCATGTCGCCTTCTGTGCCGCAAACACGGTTAATGCTTGGATTGTCGCCGGCCTCGGCGCAGAGTTCATCGATATTGTCCCGGGTGATTCCGAGTTCTTCCGCAATGATGATTGCGTTCACCACCCATTTTCCGATGTCGGACCATTCGTCATCGCCGTGGCGGGTTGCACCACCGAGAGGCTCCTTGGAAATGATTTCCGGGAGAATGATGTGAGCGGAAGGGTCATCAAGCGCGGCACGGGTGGAAGCCAGACCGGAAGCGTCCGTGGTATAGACATCGCACCGGTTGCCGGAGTAGTTGGCGATCCCTTCTTCGTTGGTCTCGATATTGACGGGCTCATAGTTCATGCCGTTGGCACGGAAAAAGTCCGCGAGATTCAACTCTGTGGTGGTGCCGGTCTGGATGCATACGGAAGCACCATCCAGCTCCAGGGCGGACGTGACTCCCAGATCCTTGCGAACGAGAAAACCCTGTCCATCATAGTAGTTGATGGGCAGAAAGTTCAGTTTCAGGTCGGTATCACGGCTCATGGTTTCGGTGGTATTGCGAAACAGGATATCGCCCTCGCCGGAATTTAGCAGGGTGAAACGGGTTTTACCGGTTGATGGAACAAATTTGACCTTTTCTCCATCGCCCAGCACTGCCGCAGCGACGGCACGGCAAAATCCAGCATCAAATCCATCCCACCGGCCATTTTCATCCGGTGCAGCGAAGCCGGCCAAGCCAGTGGTCACAATACAGTTCAGTTCCCCGCGGGCCTGTACATCTTCCAGTGTGCCGGCCTGGGCGGTCATGGTTGTAAAGGACAGTGCAGCCAGGACAGCTGCAATTGGTGTAACTCTCATACGATTTTCCTCAAATTTAATGTGCTATTCGTTGTAGGCCGATAAATGACCGAAATCGCACCCTCTGGGTGAATTTCAATTTCAGCTATCAACTAGCGCGAATTGTACAGCATTGGTCCTGAATTAACACCCCTGGAGCACATTTTGAGAGGGTTTTTCGTTGGTCGCAACCGATTGATATTTTGTGTCCCCCGTGCCACTTTGAAGTGCAACCCCTGTCTGACTGTTTGATCGGATAGTTCGGGGTCGGGTTGCAAACAGCCAGGTGATGGCAAACAATCTCTGTACCGACTACGGAGAATTGCCATGCCTTGCGGTTACCACCCCCTGACCTATGCGGAACGATGCCAGATTCACGCGCTGAAGAAAAGCGGTTTGTCGATCCGCGGCATGGCGCACCAGCTGGAACGGTCTCCCGGGACGATCTCCCGGGAGATCGTCCGCAACCGCGGTGGACGGGGATACCGTCACCGGCAGGCCCAGGCCCGGTCGGAGGAGCGACGCCGGGCAGCCTCGAAAGTCCCCCGGAAGAGGACGCCGGAGCGCTGGGAGCAGGTGGAGGAAGGTCTCAGAGCGGGCTGGAGCCCCGAACAGACCGCGGGTCGGTATCGCCAACAGGGTGAGGTCATGGCGGGCCGGGAGTGGATCTACCGGTATGTCCGGGCCGACCGGCAGTCGGGCGGCACGTTGTACCGATGCCTGCGCCGCCGGGGGAAGAAGCCGAACTGGAAAGGCGGCCGGCATGCCGGACGAGGCCATATTCCCGGACGGGTGGACATCTCGAAGCGTCCGGCGGTGGTGGACGGGAAGTCCCGGATCGGGGACTGGGAGTTGGACACCATCCTCGGCTCGAAACACCGGGGGGCGTTGCACTTCAGAGTGGAGGTGGGGCAGCAATTTCCGACAGGAAATTATTTTTTGCCAGATAGCGGACAAAAGTTGTTTTTCGCCCGGAAGGTTCTTCCAGGAGACAAGGTCCCGGGCGGCCGGACGACTGCAGGAAAAAGTCGGGCGGTGTGTACGCGGAAGACCTCCCTGGAACACGCCGGGTCACGGCCTCCCGTCAGGGCGCACGGGGGAATGCCCGGCAATCCCATGGAACCGGCTTCCCCGGCTGCCGGTCCGGTATGCATCGCACATCGTCCGGATTTTCCGCCACAGCGCACTGCGGCGGTGCCGGCTTGCCCGGGTCGGCTTGAAGACCGCACAGCCGCTTTTCCGGTTGTGGAAACTCCCTGGATATCGCCTCATCCCCGGAAATTTCCGCCCTGGCGGACCTTTCCGGAAGATCTTTCGGGAAAGTCCGGGAAAGAACCGTCAGGCACGGACCGGATGCGGAGGCCGCAACGGTCCGGCGGGTCGGATGATCCGGGACGGGATGGACGGCATGCATTGCCGAACCGGGCGGAATCCCTGAACCGCCGGGAAGCGATACCCGGAAAACAGGTATGGAGACGAACAGCAAACTGTGCTAGCTTTCCTGTGGGCGGATTCTCTGGGATGTGCGACTGTATGCCAGGCCCCCTTGCAGCATGCCCGTCCGTACAGGGGCTGCACAGAAGGTGGCGGTTCCCGGCGAAATGGGGCACAGGAGATTCTCCGCGCAAGCCGTATCCAATCCACGGTTTGGTGCCGAAAGCCCGTCGCATGCTTGGATCACTGGACTTTGAACATCCGGAAACATGAGTCTGACCACCACCTGTATCGGTGCTTATCCGAAACCGGGTTACGTCCGGTTGCCGGACTGGTTTAACCTCCCGGCAGGGCCGGACACATCCAATCCGACCAGGTTCTGGCTCGAAGCAATGGAAGCACTGGGTTCCGGGGCCCCGGCCATCATCGAAAGAGGGATACGCGAGGCCATTTCCGACCAGGTTGCATGCGGCATCGATATCCCGACAGAGGGTGAAATTGCCCGTGAGAATTACATTCACTACCACTGCCGCCACCTGAACGGCATTGATTTTGAGAACCTCACGGAAAGGGCCGTACGGGGAGGAAATTATTCTGCTGACCTGCCCTCCATAGTCAGCCCGGTTTCCATGAAGAAGTCCTATATCGCGGATGACTGGAGAAGGGCGCAGTCGATGACCAGCCGGCCGGTCAAAATCACCCTTCCGGGGCCGATGACAGTGGGGGATACCACGGCCGATCTTTTCTATCATGATCCGGTAAAACGGGGGTCGGCCCTGGCGGAGGCACTCAATGAAGAGGTTCTCTCGCTGGCGGATGCAGGATGCCGTCATATACAGATTGATGAGCCGGTATTTGCCCGTCAACCCGGCAATGCCCTCGCTTTTGGATTCGAGAATCTTGAAAAGGCATTTCACGGGTGTCCGCGGCAAGTCATGCGCACGGTCCACATATGCTGCGGCTATCCGGACAGGCTGGATCACCCGAATTATCCCAAAGCGGACCTGGATGCGTATAACCGGATTGCGGATGCGATCGAGGAATCCAGTATCGATACGGTATCGCTGGAATTTGCCCACCGCCCCGGCAACCTGTCTTTGCTGGAGCATTTCAAGACCACCCGTGTCATATTCGGCGCGGTCGCGATAGCAAAAAGCCGGGTGGAAACCGTGGAAGAGATTCGTGAACATCTGGGTCGGGCCCTGAAGCATATCGATGCGGAACGACTGCTGGTGGCACCGGATTGCGGTCTTGGGCTGCTCGACCGGAAATGTGCCATGCAAAAACTCCGGAACATGAGTGAAGCGGCCAGGTCGCTCTAGTTTGTCGCGCGCGGCATGTCTGCCGGGCGTTGCAGGAAAAGCCGTTTTAGCGGGTCGGCTGCAGGATGGTACCAGTTGGTTTCCCGGCATACCGGCAGTGCCCGGCGATTGCCCAGCCCGGTGACGAAACGCACTGGCCTGGCAGGAACGGGGCAACCGGGGTCTCGGCAGGCCTCTGCGGTGGCGGAAAGCGAGGGTCGGGTGTCCCCCGTCCCGGGTGTCCGGGGGAAGCCCCCATTGGAAAACGCCAGGAGATGGACTATAGTTGAGGCAGGGGGGTTACGGGA